>NZ_JBTYKD010000093.1:0-27129 GCF_054880495.1 Nostoc sp. | reverse complement strand
TCCCTCTCCCAGATATGGGAGAGGGACTTTGAAATTCTGGCTCCCCTTCTCCCAAATTTGGGAGAAGGGGTTGGGGGATGAGGGCAAATCCTTTTCATTACTGAAGAACTACAGGTTTCAAGATAGACGCGGTTTAACTAACTTTTTTGGTAAAAGCAGGGCTGTGTTGATGGTAGTGAACAGCGATCGCCCCTACCTTTGTGTAGAAAAAGGACGCATCCAGGAATACTCATAACTCATCCGCCCAAAATAATCCAGATATTATTCTTTATTCGGATAAAAATATATATAAACTTTTATGTTATCAATAGAAAATTTGATTTGACATACACCTAACGATAGATAGATTTTATCGAAAAAATAGTTTAGATTTGTAACAGGTTACACAGAACTAGGTAAAACACATGGCCAACATAATTGACACTGCCACTAATAATGGTTCTTTCACAACACTAGTTGCAGCAATCCAAGCGGCTGGTTTGGTAGATACACTCAAAGGCCCTGGTCCATTCACCGTGTTCGCACCCACTGATGAAGCGTTTAAAAAGCTTCCAGCAGGTACAGTAGACGCATTACTGAAAGATATTCCTAAGCTCAAGAAAATCTTGACCTATCATGTCGTTTCAGGTAAAGTACTGGCTGCTGATGTAGCTAAACTGAAGACAGCTACAACAGTTGAAGGATCAGATGTCAAAATTGATGCTTCTAATGGTGTCAAGATAAATGATGCAAAAGTTGCAACAGCAGATGTTGCTGCTGATAACGGTGTCATCCACGTTATTGACACAGTTTTGATTCCTGCATAAGCAAGCTTCAGAAAAGCGAATGCTATTTGTGGGGCGGCGACTACCTATAGTCGTTTCTCCATCACTGGTTGGATGCTTTTTAGTAAACACATCTACCAACAAATCCATCTAGACAGGATCTAGATGGATTTGTTGTTTAATTTAGATGTAATTAAATTTTTAGTTTTGCCAAATCTAAATAACGGATACCTTCGGGGGAAATGTCAAAACGACAAGGTAAGACTTCTAAACCAAGAGCGATCGCATCCCGTAATAATTTACCATATATAGGATCTGTGCGATCGCCAGGGGAAAACTCAGTACAATCACTGCGATTAATAAAGTAAAGCATCACCGCACGAGTTAGAGGTAGCAGCGCCATTAATTCTCGCAAGTGCTTTTGTCCTCTTGTAGTCTCCGTGTCAGGAAATAAGGCTAATCTCCCCTCACAGAAAGTTGTATTTTTCACTTCTAAATAAATCGGGCGTTCTTCATCACTTCCCGTCAAGAAAAAATCTACTCGACTTTTTTTATCAAGTCCATAAACCACCTCGCCCTTGATTTGGCTATAGTCGCCTAATTCTGGGAAAAGATGTTTCGCCAAAGCCAGTTTTATCACCAGATTCGGTAAAAAAGTATTTATACCTACCCAAGTTGGCTCATTGTCATGTACTTGAATTAGTTCTAAAGTGTAAGCCAATTTGCGGTTAAGATTATCGCTTTTGGAAAGCTGTACAGCACTTTCGGGAGTCGATACTCCAGTCATTGGCCCTGTATTTGGACAGTGTGCTGTCACTATTTCGCCAGAAGTAAGTTGAACGTCAGCAAAAAACCGCTTGTAGCGTTTTAGCAGAATACCTGGATATAAAGGTGGGTAACGGTAAAGCCAATCAATCATTATGAAACCTTGTTGTTGTTAGTAAATATACGTCGATTTCTTCCGCATCGAACCCCCATCAGCAAATCTTTTCAGCACCTACTCATACACCTATGAGTATTACTTCGCCTTGTGACAGAATTTGAGTGATTTTTTACATCATAAAGTGTCACTTTTTGTAATTAAATTGACAATATCTTAATAAAAAGTAGCATATACTAGGTGTTATAAGCCTCCCATAAAAAAATCTGGGAGAATTTCAATGTGCAAGGAGGTAAATCCTATGCAAAAAGTGGGAACAGCAACGGAATTAGAATATGCTTTTCTGTTTACTTTAAGAAAGGTAAATTCGATCAATTTAGAAGGTTTCAAGCCATTTTTTAATAATATGCCTATTGACCCTTATGTCAAAGGCAACTATCGTTCGAGAAGATTATCTCGGTTCACAGTCTCTGGAAATGAGTTAATCAAATTACCTCATGGCTACTTCTTCCAAAGTAAGGAATATAATCCATTTGCGGGTGACATAAAAAGAGAGTTTGCAGAATTAGATGATGCACTCATAGAACTTGATATTTTCAGAAATCTTGTTTTGGCATTTAGTGATTCTTCTAAACTTCATCCAGAAGCTGAAATCGGAGTTCATCAAATTAGAATTATTTGTTCGCCAGACAATTCAGGTAATCCAGCACCTGAAGGTATCCATCAAGATGGTACTGATTTTATTGGCATCTTCTCAGTAGATAGAGATAATATTCAAGGTGGAGAAACACATTTGTATACTGCCAAAAAAGAAAAACCTGTGTTTAGCAAAGTTCTAAATCCGGGGGAACTCTTATTGATAAATGACCATGAATTTTTACACTTCGCCAATCCCATAAAACCACTAACTGATGCTAAAGGAAGTTGGGATGTTTTTGTACTGACTTCTCCTAGCTTGCTTTCAGAATAATTCTAGACGATCATGAATGGGAAAAACATGGTACTTGTTCGGGTAAAACTCCTGCGGAATACTTGGGATTGAGTGAAAAGTTAAAAGATGCGATCGCTATTCCCGCAGCTTATAATCGTCCGAATAAACCCTTGCGTACCACAATTACAGATTTGAAAAATTCATTTGTAAATGCTAATAATCAAATTAGTGCTGATGGTATAGCACCTTTTTGTTCTGGCTCGGGAAGATTTTTGCAAGAAGTCTTCTTTTATTATTCCAAAAACGGTGAAGCTGGTATTTGTAGCGCGGAGATTTTGAAGCGATCGCGAAAAAGTTGTGGGCATTGGGCATGGGGCATGGGGCACTTGTACTGAGCGAAGTCGAAGTATTGGGCATGGGGCATTGGGGAAAGAATTCTTATAACTCCTAACTCTTGTACAGATGCGATTAATCGCGTCTCTACTCCCCACTCCCCACTCCCTAAGCGATCGTCACATCCGGCGACAAATAAACATCTTGAATGGCGTGAAATAGCTTCACACCTTCCTCAAACGGGCGTTGAAACGTCTTTCGCCCAGAAATTAATCCTGAACCACCAGCCCGTTTGTTAATTACAGCCGTGCGAACTGCTTCGGCGAAGTCATTTTTACCAGTCGCGCCACCAGAATTAATCAGCCCCACACGCCCAGAGTAGCAATTCAGTACTTGGTAACGAGTTAAATCAATTGGGTGATCAGTTGTTAATTCTGTGTAAACGCGCTCATCAGTTTTGCCGTAACTCTTACCAGTGGCTTTGGCAACTGCACCGTAACCATTGTTATTTTCGGGTAACTTTTGTTTAATGATATCAGCTTCAATCGTTACACCCAAATGATTCGCCTGTCCGGTGAGGTCAGCCGCAAGGTGGTAATCTTTATCTTGTTTAAAGGCACTGTTCCGCAGATAGCACCAGAGAATAGTTACCAAACCAAGTTCATGGGCGTGTTTAAAAGCTTTGCTGATTTCTTTAATTTGTCTGGTAGACTGCTCTGAACCAAAGTAAATTGTCGCACCTACCGCCGCCGCACCTAAATTCCAAGCTTGTTCCACATCAGCAAACAATACCTGATCAAATTGATTCGGGAAAGTCAGCAATTCGTTGTGATTGATTTTGGTAATAAAGGGAATTTTGTGGGCATATTTCCGTGATACGATACCTAATGTTCCCAAAGTGGTTGCAACAGCATTGCAACCTGCGGCGATCGCTAGCTTGACAAGATTTTCTGGATCAAAGTAAATCGGATTGGGCGCAAAAGACGCACCTGCCGAGTGTTCAATCCCTTGGTCTACTGGTAAGATAGACAAATAACCAGTATTCGCCAGACGACCAGTAGAGTAAAGTAGCTGGAGATTTCGTAATACTTGGGGATTGCGATCGCTGTTGAGCCAGATTCGATCTACAAAGTCTGGCCCCGGCAAATGTATTAAATCATGAGAAACTTTTGCTTTGTAGGTAAGCAGGTCTTCAGCCTCTTTGCCTAGCAATGACTCGATAGAATTAGACTCTTTGAGCGTTGTAGTCATAGTATTATCCTCAACACTTGAGCAAATGACCTTACTTTTAAGATAACATTTCTAATATTGCTTACCTGGTTAAGGTCGCATTAACTATATGTATATTATTTCTGATCTCGCAGTCTTAAATCATTATTGAAAAATCGATGATATCGATTATTATCTCAGATGTAAGCATAATTTGAGCCAAAATGTACAACCAAAGAATTATTATTTTGATAATTTTGGTGAATTGCAGACTTATAATTTGATACATTTTGGCTTTAATACTCATCACCTGATCATAATTAGGTTGGGAAGCAATCAGCCGTAAACTCCTGTTGTGGTAATAATCGTTAATAGAACAAATATAATTTCATGAGTAAGTTTCAAATCGATATCGACTTCAGCAATATAGATTTAGCTTCCCTTGAGACAGAAGAAGATTTTCAAAGAGAGGCAAAAATATTACTACCAAAGGCACTGGTCAAACTAGGTGAAAGTGTGGGTGAAAAGACTTGGGAAGAATTACAGCAAAAGCTGCAAGGAACTGGAGGTAAACTCAAATCTTCTCCAAGCGAGAAACGCAAGTTTATTCAAGAAACTGGAAGAACTTATCAACGAAATGCTAGTAACAGAGAAAAACAAGAACTAGAAGACTATATAGTAGAGCAATTACACCAGCATAAGCAGTAAAGACCCACTTAAGCCTAATGTATGTGTATTCTAACTTCTATTTTTAGCAGTAGTTTTGGTAGGGTGCATTACGCCAAAGGCTAACGCACCACTTTACTAACTTTTATCAAAATCATTGTAGCCCTTACGTCTTTGATACTCGTGAATGAGTCTTTGCACTCCTAACGCGGTGTGCAACTTTCTCTTAAACCTAACAAGAACAGCCCCTTCCCTACTAGCGTTGGGGAGCAAGACTTCAAGCCTCTCCCCGCTTGGCTAACGGCAGGCTGACGCCAACGGGCAGAGGAATGGAAGCGGGGTTTCAAGAATAAGTCGCACATCGCGCACTCCTATTTAATACTCGACTTTGCTGAATCAGGATATTAAAGAGCTTCACGTAAAAGCGCAAAGGTATTAAAGAACAATTCATAGGTTAATTCAGCAACGCCAACTTTTCTTTTACTTTTTGAGAGTTTGCACCCCAGAATATGCCAGAATTTTGGCATCAACAGTTAGTAACGGGCAGCTGTAAATTCTGGCAGTGGCTACAATAACTTGGTCAAATGGATCTCTGTGAAAACCTGTGAGTTTGGTTGATTCAACGATAATTGGAATTGTCAGTTCGAGTAGCTGCACTCCTGGATAAGCTAAAGCTGCTGCTAACCACTCGTCAACTGAAATTGAAAAAGCAAGTTTGCGATTCTCAACCAGCTTGGCAACTTCCCAACAAGAAATAATGCTGACTCCTAGTCCTTGAGATTGATATTCTTCAATGCAATCTCGATATTTCTGGTTTAGTCCTTGATTATTATCTACCCACCAAATCCAAATATGGGTATCTAAGATTATCATTGCAGTACTTCCCAATCCTCTATAGGTACAGGAGGCTCAAATGGATCATCATAGTGAATAACCGTTCCCCGTAAAGGATAAGGATTAGATTCTGAAGGTTGGGGAAAACGTTCTAAAACAATGATTTCTACTGCTTCGCCTGCTTGAAACGGTAAATCCTCAAGAATCAAGGTTCCGTTTTTAGTTAACTTTGTTTCAATTCGGTGTGCTTTCATAGTTACTCCGTTAGTTCTGAATCTAATAAATGAGTAAATGATTTCATTTGTCTTAATCCTTCCTCATGCCAATTATCATCATTCTCCCCTTCTTCTAAGTTAAATAATCTTTCTCTACACAGAATTTGTAACAACAGTAGCCAGCAGCAACTTTGTGTCAAAATCCACTCTACATCTTCATCAGTGAAAGCAATGGGCGAACTCGCTATCAATTCTCGCGCTTCTATCTCAGTCAATGTTCCCAGATATGCGGTGTAGTCTGCTATTAATATGGTGAATGGTCAATACCGAGTTGAAATAGCGCTCAATACTAAGGGACTTATTATTAAGTCAGATATTGCCCAAAAGCATGAAAGCAGAAATTTAGACCAGAAGACTATAAATTCAGAGTGTGCGATTCGTTGCTTAGTGAATCACGGTAATCAGTCCGTACATAACTAAGCCAGCCCGACAGCAGATTACTGTCATTAAAGGCTGAACTCTCGGTCAGATGCAAGTGTAAGCCTTGCCATTCAGACTCAGAATTGACTCCTTATCTGCCCAAACCGAACAAGCTCGGTTCTTGTAGAGTGAAGCTCTTAACAGGGCGCAATCAGACGACCGATGCGGGTTGACACTGGCGCTAACAGGGAGTTCCTACGATGAAACAGAGCCTAGAAAAGCGACTTAATTTCAAGGCAGGGCGCAACACAAAATCCCTGACCTCACTGGAGCTAATTCCCGCCGAACATGCGCTTAATATCGGCAAGAGTCTAGGGAATCCAGCAGTCGAATTGGCTACATCTAAGGGAACGATCAATCTCTCCGAGGGAACGAATAAAAACGAGTTGTCGGTCTAGGGGCAGTCGAACCCCAAGTAGCCCAGACGAGCGGAGGAATCCTCACAATTCGGGTAGGACAGACCCTAATTGGTCTGAGGTGTTCAGAAAATACAAACTACAGAAGAGAAAATGATTAGACACACTAGACATACTAGTGAATCTTGGAAAGCCCTACCGTGGAAGAAATTCCGCCGAAATCTTTTCCGCCTTCAAAAGCGTGTATTTAAAGCTGTTCAAGTTGGAGACAAGCGGAAAGCCCGGTCACTCCAAAAGCTTATTCTAAAATCCACCTCGGCTCGATTTCTTGCAATAAGACAAGTATCTCAGCTAAATGCTGGTAAAAAGACGGCGGGTATTGATGGTAAGAAATCCCTCTCATTTGAAGAACGTTTCAACCTTGAAGAACTACTGAGAATGAACAACGGAAATTGGAAGCATCAGGGCTTACGGGAAATCCCCATCCCTAAAAAGGACGGGACAACCAGAATGCTAAAAATACCAACCATCGCGGATAGAGCTTGGCAATGCCTCGCAAAATATGCACTTGAATCAGCACACGAAGCCACTTTCCACGCCAGGAGTTACGGGTTCAGAACTGGGCGCTCTGCCCACGATGCACAGAAGTACATCTTTCAAAATCTATGCTCCCAAGGTAACGGAATAGAAAAACGAGTAATTGAACTCGATATCGAAAAATGTTTCGATAGGATTAACCACTCAGCAATAATGGACGAACTCATCGCCCCCAAAGGCTTAAAACTAGGTATCTTCCGATGCCTCAAGGCAGGGGTAAATCCAGAATTTCCTGAACAAGGAACCCCACAAGGGGGAGTGGTCAGCCCATTACTAGCAAATATTGCACTCAACGGGATTGAGAGTATACACAGATACCACTACAACTACAAACTAGGTAGCAAGGTACACGACAAGACCCCAAATAAGTCAATCATAGAACCATCAGTCCGATACGCGGACGACATGGTTATTATACTCCGACCCGAAGATGATGCAACAGAGATACTTGAAAGAATCAGCGAGTTCCTCCGCAAGCGCGGAATGAATGTAAGCCAAAAGAAAACCAAAGTTACCGCCGCGACAGATGGGTTTGATTTCCTCGGCTGGCACTTCAAAGTGCAGAGCAATGGGAAGTTCAGATGTAGTCCCTCAGTGGACAACTTCAAAGCGTTCCGTAAGAAAGTAAAAAACATCGTCAACAACTCGAATTATGGTGCTACCACAAAGGCTGAGAAATTAGCCCCGGTAGTTAGAGGTTGGAGAAATTACCATAAGTTCTGCAAGATGGACGGTTCCAGGAACTCCCTGTACCACGTCCAAACGAGAGTCTACAAGGTATTCAACAAGGAAACCAAGCAAACACGACACACTAGCAAAGAGTTAGCTAAAAAGGCATTCCCAAGAGTTTCCTACTCCGAAAACAAACACGTCATGGTTCAAGGAATAAAATCCCCCTATGACGGAGATACAGCCTACTGGAGCGAACGTAACAGCAAGCTCTACGATGGTGAAACCTCTAAAGCCCTTAAAAAGCAAAACCATAGATGTGCATCCTGCGGCTTAAAGTTCATCGATGAGGAGCGGGTTCACCTGCATCACATCGACAGAAATCACGCCAACTGGAAGAAAAATAATCTGGAAGCAATTCACGATAGTTGCCACGATTACAAACACATGAGCAAAAGCGCAAGCTGAGAACATCGGAAGCTGGGTGCGATGAAAGTCGCACGCCCAGATTTAACTGAGAGGTGCGGGGAATAATATCCCCCATCGACTCAAACAAAAATTAGTGATGAGTTAGAATCAATAACTTCTAATTTATTGTCGATGAACCTCTGAGCTTCGTGAATGAGTCTTTCATACTCGTGAATAAGCCTTTGAGCTTCGTAGTTTTTTTTACGAACCGCCTTCGCGCAGCGTCTCGCAGAGAAGGACACCAAGGACGCAAAGCTGTGTAGGTTGGGTTGAGGAACTAAACCCAACATTTCCTGGGCTTTGTTGGGTTGCGCTTTGCTTAACCCAACCTACAATTTTTTTAACCGAATCCTATTGTAACGCACCCTACCAAAACACTAAAGGACTAGAAATTAAAAAGGAGTTAGGAATAAATAACTCCTAACTCCAAACTCTTGTACAGACCCGATTAATCGCGTCTCTACTCCTAACAGACGCGATTAATCGCGTCTCTACTTTTTACACCCCACAACTCAACTCGCCGGCTTTTTGACTAAAGCGGTGATTCTCTCGATAATCTACGGGACAATCTATCACCGCAGGCACATCTTGAGCGAGGGCTTCTTTAAGTGTGGGAATCAAATCTAGAGCCGATTCAACTCGGTAGCCTTTTAAACCCATGCTTTCGGCGAATTTAACAAAATCAGGATTGCTAAAATGCACAAAAGATGAATTTCCTTTGCCAAATTGATTTTCTTGCTTCCACTCAATTAACCCATAGCCACCATCATTGAAAATTATGGTGACAAAGGCTGTACCGACACGCAAGGCGGTTTCTAATTCCTGAGAATTCATCATAAAGCCGCCATCGCCTGTTACAGCAACGACTTTGCGGTTAGGATGAACGAGTTTTGCTGCTAAAGCGCCAGGAATGGCAATACCCATGGCCGCGAAGCCGTTGGAAATTATGCAAGTATTGGGGCTATGGCAATGATAATGACGGGCCATCCACATTTTATGTGCGCCAACATCAGAGATGACGATATCATCTGGTCCCATCACTTGCCGTAAGTCATAAATTAACTTTTGCGGCTTGATCGGAAATCCGTCATCATGGGCGTATTGTTCGTAATCAGCGCGAATTTCTGCTCTTAAGCTGATGGCAAAGGGATCAGGTTTACCTTGTCTATCTGCTAATTTTAAAATTTCATAAAGGGAATCTGAAATATCTCCCACGACTTCGGCATTAGGAATATAACTACTATCTATCTCCGCCGGACTTACCCCAATATGCACAATGGGAATTTCACCATTACGATTCCATTTCTTCGGGGAAAACTCAATCAAATCATAGCCGATCGCAATTACTAAATCTGTGTTATCAAACCCACAATTAATAAAATCTCTTTGCTGTAATCCCACTGACCACAAAGCTAATTGATGTGTATAGGGAATCACACCTTTACCCATGAATGTATTGGCAACAGGGATATTTAGCAAGGTGGCAAATTGTGTGACTGCATCACTTGCATGAGCGCGAATTGCCCCATTTCCTACTAAGATTAATGGGTTAACTGCTTGGCAAATTGCGGCGGCGGCTGCCCGAATGCTCGCAAAAGATGCATAGGTTTTTTCGCTATTATCTTTACGCAAAGGTTTGCCTTCAACAGGCATGGCAGCAATATTTTCTGGTAAATCGATGTGAACTGCACCAGGTTTTTCCGATTGCGATCGCTTAAATGCTTTCCGCACTACTTCTGGTGTAATACTCGGTCGCACAATCTGCTTATTCCACTTGGTAACAGGTGCAAACATTGCCACCAAATCTAAATATTGATGGGATTCAATATGCATTCTATCTGTTCCCACTTGACCGGTAATCGCCACTAAGGGCGCACCATCGAGGTTAGCATCTGCTACCCCAGTCATCAAGTTGGTTGCTCCAGGCCCAAGAGTAGAAAGACAGACTCCGGCTTTTCCTGTTAGGCGTCCGTAGACATCGGCCATGAATGCTGCGCCCTGTTCATGACGAGTCGTAATAAATTTAATCGAAGAATGTTTGATCGCTTCCAAAACGTGCAAGTTTTCTTCGCCAGGGAGTCCAAAAATATATTGCACTCCTTCATTTTCTAGGCATTGCACCAATAATTCTGCTGTATTCATTTTATTTCCTAACTATTGACAATATTGGGGAGTGGGCATTGGACATGGGGCACTTGTACTGACTTGTACTGAGCTTGCCTGCCCTGAGCCTGTCGAAGGAAGGGTCGAAGTAGCGAAGTCGTTGGCGCAGCCTCTCGTAGAGAAGTATTGGGCATTGGTAATTAAGTTTCTTCTCCATTACCTATGCCTTATTCCCTATTTCCCATGCCCCATGCCCCATGCCCCATGCCCCATACCCTACCCATAATCATTTAACCCACACGGTTTTAATGTTGACAAACTCATGTATACCTTCGATACTCAATTCTCTGCCATATCCAGAACGCTTGATGCCACCAAAGGGCAACTGGGGATCAGATTTGACCATACTGTTGATAAACACGGCGCCGGCTTCGATTTCCTCAATCAAGCGATCGCTCTCTTGGTCGTTGGTTGTCCAAGCACTTGCACCTAAGCCAAAGGGTGAGTCATTAGCGAGTTTAATGGCAGCATCGATATCTGGAACCCGGAATAACAAGGCTACCGGTCCAAAAAATTCTTCTTTGGCAATTGGTGTATCGGTGGGGATATCTATGATAATCGTAGGTGGATAAAAGTTCCCTGGACGATCTGATAAAGGATGTCCACCGGTCAGGACTTTACCACCACTGCTGATGGCATTTTGCACTTGTTGATCTAAATGCTGAAGAATACCAGGAGTTGCCAGTGGTCCTAAATCGGTATCTGGTTGCATGGGATCGCCTACTTTCAGCGCCTCGAATTTTTCTAAAAGCAATTTTTCAAATTTGTCTGCGATCACATCTGCGATAATAAAACGTTTGGCTGCAATACATGATTGCCCGTTATTCAACATCCGCGCTGTAGTAGCTGTGACAACTGCTGTCTCTAAGTCAGCACTTGCTAACACAATAAATGGGTCACTTCCTCCCAATTCCAAAACGGTTTTTTTAATTTGTTTACCGGCGGCGGCGGCGAGGGATGCGCCGGCGGGTTCACTTCCGGTCAAGGTGGCAGCTTTTACCCGGTCATCAGCGATTAAATCAGCAACTTTAGCAGCGCCGATTAATAGAGTTTGAAAAGCACCTTCAGGAAAACCGGCGCGTCGGATAATATCTTCAATTGCCAAAGCGCACTGAGGCACATTGGAAGCGTGTTTGAGTAAGCCGACATTTCCCGCCATTAGTGCTGGTGCGGCAAACCGGAACACTTGCCAGAAGGGAAAATTCCACGGCATCACCGCGAGAATTGCACCCATTGGTTGGTAGCGAACAAAACTATGGCTAGCATCGGTTTTTACAGGAACATCAGCTAGGAAAGCAGGGGCGTGTTCGGCATAATAGCGACAAACGACGGCGCATTTTTCGACTTCAGCGATCGCAGCTTTCAAAGGCTTACCCATTTCCAGAGTCATCAACTTAGCAAATTCTGCTTTGTCTTGCTCTAAAATATCAGCAGCCTTTTGTAGCCAGTGCGATCGCGTCAAAAAACTAGTCTGACGGTACTGTTCAAAAGCCTGATTAGCCAAATCGAGTTTAGCGGTAATTTCGGCATCGTTAAGTGCCTCAAAGGTTTTAAAAATTTCCCCAGTGGCGGGATTAATGGTGGCGATCGCCATTACCTGACCTCCCGTTAAAAAATAGCTTCTTCAGGTAGGCTTCCTAGTGTTACACAGATTAATTCTGGAAGCTACCACCCAAATTTTAGTCTTTTAACGAAGAATTAGTTGTTTAATATGACAATTTCTCACTTATTTTTGAAATAAAATATACAACTTAACTATGTATTTATCTTGATAAATTTGTCATTTTTTAGTTGTTTTTCCAATACCCAATACTTCTCTAAGAGAGGCTGCGCCAACGACACCGCTACTTCTCTACGAGAGGCTGCGCCAACGACGCCGCTCAGTACAAGTCAGTACAAGTGCCCATACCCAATACTTCTCTATGAGAGGCTGCGCCAACGACGCCGCTCAGTACAAGTGCCCCATGACAAATGACTAATTAAATGGACTAATAATTGTTGGCATTTGCTGCAAATTTGTCTGATAAACCTTAACTAATCGGTCAATACCTTTGAAACGATAATCTCCCATTTCCTGGAAGTCTGAGGGTTGTGAAAGCATTTTATGGGTGGCTTCACTAATCACACACTCACTAGGGGGACAAACTGCTTCCATGCGAGCAGCAAGATTAATCGTTGCGCCTAATGCCGTATAATCTACCCTTTGGGAACTACCGACATCTCCCACAACAGCTTTACCGCTATTAATCGCAATACGTAATTGTAGGGGTTCTTGCCAAAAACCATTGGCATTAAGATCTTCGAGACGAGTGAGCATTCCCTGAGCAGCAATAACAGCGCGATCAGCGTGATCTAGTTGCGGTTCGGGAGCGCCAAAAAATGCCATAATACAATCGCCAATATATTTATCTAAAGTGCCGCCGCAAGCAAACACTTCTTTTAGCATTTCTTCAAATAAATTATTTAATAGTTGAGCGATCGCAGTTGGTGTTAACCGTTCAGAAATTGCCGTAAAGCCAACCAAATCTGCAAACAAAATACTAATTTCGCTCTCGGCAGGAGCTAAACGACCACCCGGTAATCCGCCGACAGAGATCAACTGCTGTACAACTGCTGGAGAATGATAACGTTCTAGTCGGTGACGAATCATCTCTTCAGTTTTAAGTTTCTCCACCAGTAGCCAACGCTGCACACTAGAAGCCACAAGGTTTGCTAAAGCTGAAAAAAAGCTGAGTTCTTCTTCGCCTTCATTTGCCCAATGGTAAGAAGAAAGATTGGCATCGGCATACAATACGCCCACAACTTTATTTTCATCCCATAAAGGCACTGCCATCGCGCTGCGAATGCCTTTGACCAAAATACTCTGTTCACTAGCAAACCGTTCATCCTGATGAGTATCAGCAGTTTGAATCACAACTTTTTCGTCAAATACCTTTTGACAGATACTATGACTAATCCAACTCCCATCAGAGGGGAGATATTTCTGTTGAGAAATATTTCTAGTCGCAGCATTCACTAACTCTAACTGGCCGGAAGCATTAACATCAATTAATAATGCCAAGCGTTCGATACTATCAAGGTAGCGAAAAACGACTTGCTGCACCTGAGAAAAAATCTCTTCTATAGACGCCGCCGCACAGAGATTTTTAGCTATGTCTACTAAATCTTTGAGACGAGCAATGGTTTTGTCCTTATTATTATTGATGTTGCCATCTTTGCTATCAGCTGCAATCCATTGCTGTTGTAATTGTTCAACATTGTGAAGGATTGTTCTTTGCTCATTAATGTCCGAAGTTCCAAGATACTCAGGTGTCGATTGGGGAACAGGGCTTGTGAGCAGCACTACCAGGCTAACATTGCCCACCCAAAGTACATCGCCGTGATATAACTCTTGGGAACAGTTAATAAGATATTTATTGACTTGGGTGCCGTTTTTGCTGCCCATATCCTCAATAGTCCACACACCGTCAGCCGTTTTCACCAGACGAGCATGGTTGCGGGATACTCCAGCAAAAGGTAAGTACAAGTTACATTCCGGCAAACGACCAATTGTAAATACATCTTGGTCAACTGCGATCGTTCTCTCGATATCTCCCTCTTGTAGGCGTAGCGTCAGTTCAGTCATGAGTGTGATAAATCCATTGAAGCTATGGGTGCAGGCAACTCTAAGTTAAGTTATACCCTACAGGTTAACCTTCACCTTGTCTTTATGACACTCTTAACTGCATTCTGATAAACTGTATGTGAGAAATATTACATTTTGTCACGGAATTTTAGATTTTAAATTTTGGATTTTGGTGAAGCAGCGCGGTCTTCTCCCTTGGCGTTAGCCTCTCCCTTTGGGAGAAGGGGAGACGCTAAAATCCTTGCATTGTGTCACCCTAACTTAATTGGGTGGTAATTCTAAACTAAGTTCACCCAACAACCCCTTGCGAAAATCTGTTAAAAGTTGCCTTGCAGCTCGCTCTATATCACCTTTGTAACGATGCTCCGCCAATGCGTGCAAATAGATATCTCCGGTATCTGATATTGAATCGAGTTGGTAGCGGGACTGTAATGGTTTTTTCGGTAACAAATCTGTGGCTACATCTGACAAATAGTTGAGTAAATCCACTAGGGCTGCTGCTACTAGTTGATTATCGTATGATGCTTCGCCGATATCATCACAAATCGCTAATTTCAAGGCTGCGTCTTGGTCTTCCAATCTTACAGGAATGACACCAGGAGCATCTAGCAATTCCAAATGTTCGGAAATTCGCACCCAGCGTAGTTGGCGAGTTACCCCAGGACGGGCTGCACTTTCCACTACTCGCCGTCCCAACAGGCGGTTAATCAAAGCTGATTTACCGACATTGGGAAAACCAATCACCACAGCCCGGACTGGACGGGGTAACATCCCGCGATCGCTTCTTCTTTGATTGAGTTCTACCCCGGCGGCTTGCGCTGCCCGCGCCACTTCTGCTATACCTTTACCATGTTGAGCGTTGGTAAAATAAGGGACTTCTCCCTGACGTTTAAACCAATCTATCCACAGCGATCGCATTTGCGGCGTAATCATATCTACTCGGTTAAGTATCAACACCCGCGTCTTACCTTCTACCCACTCCCCGATTTGGGGATGGTGAGTCGCCAAGGGAATCCGGGCGTCTCGTACCTCAAACACCACATCTACGCGCTTGAGCTGTTCTTTGAGCTTCCTTTCAGCCTTCGCAATGTGACCTGGATACCATTGAATCAGGTTTAATCTATAATTTTGAGTTATGGCCATAGTCAATTACCAAATAAATTATTATCACTTATCAATTATCATTCACTATGGCTTGATGTAAAATCACGCGGTTGCCATCAGGGTCATAGGCATAAATTTCTCTGCCGTGGTCAGCAATGGAAATGTTTCCTGGCGGGGGATAGCCCAAAGCGGTTAGGTGAGCGATCGCATCTTCTAAGTTACTTACCTCTAAACACAAACTTATCTTACTTTTGGTGTAGACACAAAGGGACTTGTCGTTAGATATGGCTTCAAATTCAGATTGGTTTGTGTTCTTTGGTTTAAAAATACCTAATCGCATACTAACCAAATTAAACTCAGCATAAACATTCGGAATTAAAATAACTGGCTTTTGCTCGAGCAATTTAGTATAGAAATTCACTAACTTTTCGTAACTAATCGATGCTATGGTGACAAATGCATTAGTGTACTGAAAAACCATATTTACCTGTAGCCTTTTGAACTGCGTTATTGCAGAACTTGAGAAGTTGTCCCAAGAAGAACAAAATGCGTCACCGAACAGCCCGTACTTCTCTACGAGACGCTGCGCGAACGGCAAGCTCAGTAACCATCGTAGACATCGCTTCTCGTCTTCTGGCTGAACTGGAACGAGAAAAAGTTACAAAATGTGCCAAAAAATTATCCCAAAACAGCTGATCGGGCAACTTTGACAAACAAATACACATCATCACGCTGATATTTCAACTGAAATTCTTGATTATTTTTCAGTTGATTGACCAAGCTAGCAGCAAACTCCTGATTACTTGACCAGCCAGGATGACGGAGATTCAGCAATACATAATTAAAAGCATTTAAATCAGCAGGTGGGGAATCGGCATTTGTATAGGTAATCAATTTTCGGTTGCTTAAATGCGTAGAAATTTGAGCTGTGGTGTAAACACTTCCTTTAGTTTGAATCTGAGCTATCGCTTGTTTTGTAGCTTGCCAAGTATCTATAGATTCTAAGTATCTGCCCCCAAAATATGTAAATTTTGCCAGACTCAAAAACGCCACCAATGACCACAGGATAATCGCTCTTTTATTTTGTAGCCATCCCCTACCGGCGGCGAGACTAGAAATTACAGCCAACAACAGGAATGGTAGCGCTGGAATAGAGTATTGATGTACCAAGTCTTTTTGAGGTTGGTAATCAGCTAGAATGTTGAGCGCCAAACAAGGAATAGCTCCTACCAAAGGTTTTATTGATTGTGGAGAAAGCCCCCAAATCACAGGTGCTAGCAGCAGAACCAAATATTCCAGGTTATTCAATAAAAAAACCTTTTCCAAGATCAGTCTTGGCTGAAACACTATATTTTTAGCAATGCCTAGAATTGAATTACCTAAATAGCTGTAACGTACCATTGCTACTGCTTCTGCACTGTTGAAAAAAGGAATAATTACCTGAGTAGCAATCAGAAACCAGGCCATACCAGCACCAAGAGCGATCGCACCATATAAACGCCGCTTTTCAAATAAAAGTAACCAAACTCCCATTCCAACAACGGTGAGGGACAATACCTCCTTACATCCCAAAACGAGGAAAATACTTAAACAAAACCACCCTACCTGACCTAACCGTGCTGCTAAAACCGCCGTCAAGAGTAGTGGTAAAGCTATTATTTCCGGGTGAAAATCAAATAAATTGGCGTTAAACACCAACGGATACAAGAGATACACAAATGCGATCGCTATTGCTTGGTTTTCCTTCAGTCCAGCTTGACGGGCTAGATGCCAAGTCGGCAAAGCGCCTAATGCCAAAGCAACTGCCTGCACAGCAAATAACCAGTAAAGACTGGGGTATATTTTATACAATAAAGCCAAAGGATAGAATATCCAAGCAGCATGATCGCCGAGAATATGAAAACCCATGAAAGAACTAATAGGCGGTTGCCCTTGACTAATTAAATAAACCGCCTGGTCAAAAATTCCCAAGTCAAAAGCGGTTGATTGAAACAACTCGTGTCGTAAGCTGCTGCACCCAAACAAAATTAAACTACTCACGCTAATTATCCAACCAAGATAATCAAGCTGATTCAGTTTTTTCCTCATCCTATTAAAAAAGTATCCATCGTGAGTATTTTAGAGACATAATTAGCAATATTATTCACTACCATAATCAGCCCTAAATGTACCACCCAAATATTGTAAAACTATTCACAAAAAGAACGGTCATATTCCGAGAAAAAGAATGGTTATTTAGCCTACTAGTAATATCTCTAGTTCTATGGCTGATATTTTTAGGAAACTCTCCTTTACGAGATTGGGATGAAGGCACTGTGGCACAGGTTGCCCGTGAAATTTGGCGTGCCCCACTTGGTTCAATGCATTGGCTTTATCCCACCTTGGGAGGTGAACCTTATCATAATAAGCCACCCCTGATGCACTTGCTAATTGCTTGGACTTACTCGATCGGAGGCGTGAATGAGTGGACAACACGTTTACCGGGTGCAGTGTTAACTGCTTTGGGAGTGCCTTTGCTTTACTTGGTGGGATGTTTGCTTTTTAACCAAAGTTTACCAGCTTTGTTTGCTGCTTTAGTTTACTTGACGATGTTGCCTGTGGTGCGTCACGGACGCCTAGCAATGCTAGATGGTACAACTATTACCTTCTTCTTGCTGTTGTTGTTTTGTTTGCTAAAAGCACGTCAGAATCGTCGCTATGCTCTAGGTGTGGGATTTTGTCTAGGCTTAATCACTCTCACTAAAGGGATGATAGTTTTGCCGCTAGCAGCGATCGCTTGTTTATTCCTGATTGCAGATCGGCAGTTTGCTTTGTTAACAAGCCCCTATTTATTAGTGGGAATGTTTTTCGGAAATGCACCTGCGATCGCTTGGTTTGCTGCTCAATGGCAACATTATGGTAGTAATTTCTTGCAAGTGAATTTTCAGGCACAAACCTTTGACCGCCTTGTGCAAGTTGTTGAAGATCATAGTGGTCCTCCCTGGTACTATTTAATTGAGTTAATTAAGTATAGTTTTCCTTGGCTATTATTTTTACCGGGAGGTTTTTATCTAGCTTGGAAAAAACGTCATACTACTTGGGGTCGCTTAATTATTATTGGCACAATTTTTTACTTAGTAACTATCTCTTTAATGAGAACGAAACTCCCGTGGTATGTTATGCCTGTATATCCATTTTTAGCTTTAGCAATTGGTGCTAAACTTAGCGAAATTTGGCAAGACGGTCATTTTAGGGTGCGAATTTGGACAATATTTCTGGCTACTATTGCTTTTGCTGGTTTAGGAGGTTGTGTTTACTTTATTATTGCAAATAAAGAGCCTATTTTAATAGTCATGAGCATTGTTTTGGCAATAAGTATGGCCACCGCAGCATGGCTAATTCAACAGCGCGATCGCAACTTTATTCTAGTATTATTTTCTGGAATGTATTTAGTTTTAGCACTGTTGATGAGTTCGCAATCATGGATTTGGGAATTAAAGGAAGCTTTTCCAGTTAAACCAGTAGCGGACTTAATTCGGGCAAATGTTTCACCAGGAACCCAAATTTATACTTCTTTTGCTTATGGGCGTCCTAGTTTAGACTTTTATAGCGATTGCAAAGTAACTGCGGCAACTGTGCCACTTTTACAACAAATGTTATCTAATAAATCTCATTTGCTGTTAGACAATGCGGCTTTACAGCAAATCAATTTAACTGGTAGTAAAATTATCGGAACAGCTAACGGATTTACACTGATTTCACCATAAGTTAAGAGGATGTTTGAAAAGTTGCAAAGTATACCGAAAGTATACCGAATTAGCATTGGTGATTGCGTACAGAGTGTTCGATACCCTCGAAAGTCTCTTTTTTGTCAATCACGATTACTTGACCGATGCCTTATACCATTTCACACAAACCCTGATACATATAGATTTCTCGTAGGGGCACAGAAAAAGCTCATACGTGTCAACTTAACGTGAAAGCCAGTCTATAAGCAGCTTTTAAGATTGTCTCGTTCCCAGTCTCCGACTGGGAATACATTCCGAGAGGCTCCGCCTCAAGACTTGCCGCAGAGCCGCAACGAGCACCATTTCCAGCCAGAGGCTGGAAACGAGGTTTGAAAAGGGTTTTGGCTTAAGTTGACACCAATGAGCATTGCTGTGCCCCTACCAACGTATTTGTATCATTATTAAAGTAAAACGGTATTAGCTTTTGCCCTGTATCGATACCACCACATGACAATACCACTAACGAATAGAATCAGTGGTGCAAGTCCCACAAAAACGTAGAGAATGCGAGTAGGCAAGCCACCAAATGTACCATAGTGTAGGGAAAAAAAAGAATTGAGGACGCGATCGCCCAAGGACACTTTCACAGAGTTGTCTACTCGCAAAACCTTACCACTGTATTGGTCAAGATAGACTTTGCTCAGTCCAAGATTATCTATAAATTCTTGAGGCAGATTGTAGTGAATTATCAAAGCACTATCTGGTTTTTGAGGAAAATCAATGGCTCTAAGTTTTCCATCGGGTAACTCAGCTTGAGAGGTTTTCAGTTGATCGGCAAGCTTCAGTGGCAGCTGATTAGGAATGATTTGAGAAACTGGTTGAAGTTTCTGTGGACTCAACGTGATTGCTCGAATCAGGGGTTCACTAAACTCATAGAAAGCCCAGCACAAGCCTGTGAAGGCAGTAAACGAAAGAAACACTACAGTAATGATGCCTACAAGTTTGTGAATATCAAAATGGAGTCGTTTCGCATGGGCATTCCACTTTACTTTAAAGCCAGATATCAACTTGCGCCAACCAGACCAAAGGATAATACCTGTAACATTGAGAACCAAAACTAGAAAACATCCGATACCAACGATTGTTTTTCCAGTGTTTCCAGCTAGCAGATTGCAATGCAAATCAACAACTAAAGAAGTCAGTTGCTTGTTCCATCTCTGCTTACCTATAATAGTGCCTGTGTAAGGGTTGATAAAAACGCTACTGATTTGAGCAAGTGAAATTTCTGTTACTGGATTCTCAGGTGGATGGAAAACGTCAAGCACGTAAGGTGCGTCTGGTGTTATGGCTGAGATACCCCATGCGTAAACGCAGGGGGTTCTAACTCACGGAGCGAGTTTCGTTTACCCTTGCAGGTTCCGACTCCTCACGCGCTATTAGAACACTGGACATCCGCTCTAACCCATCATTGCTAATAGGTGACTTAGAAAAAAGTCGCGGTTCTCGCAGATTGATTTGATCCATCTTGCGAACCGTCCAGCAGGGATTTATCCATCCCTAACCAACTATTTCTAGCTAATTGGATTGACAAGGTTTCTGTTTTTGGATCGACGTAACGACTCAGGTAAGCAGACAAAATATCACGTTGCATCTTTAGCCCACAGACTGAGCAATGATGAACACGTTGCGATAATGATTTCTTCTGCTTGTTGCCGCACAAACAAGTTTGAGACAGTGCAGTTTTACGAGTCGAAAACATTAGAACTGTTCCACCAGCATTCTCAGCTTTGCGTAATAGTTCTGATTGAAAGCTTGATGGGGATTTAAATCCTATAGACTTACCCCATAGTTTCTGCCACGCCTTGACCGAAACTTTCTCGGTTTTAACATTCTTGCCGAGTTCTAAAGTTCGATTGACTAACTTACCATGTGAAGACTTACGATGTGCAGCTTGTTTGCGTTCTATCTCTTGTTTCTTAGCAGCAGTTTTTTTATATTGGTTAGAGTTATTCCAACGTTTTGAACCTTTTTTGACTGTGCCATTGGGATTGAAGTTTTCAGGATTGTTAGCTCTACGTTGCCTATCCATTTTGCGCTGTAGCCTTCTAATCTTCTTCTGCTTTGATGTCAATTCAACAGCAAAAGGAGTCCAGATAGTTTTTTCATCCCCAACAATAGCAACAGTTGAAACGCCTAAATCAATACCAACCGTGCCATCACCGATAATATTTTTAGGCTTTTGATATGGTTCACCCTCACAAACTAATTGGGCAAACCAATAGGTTTTTTGATTGAGAATACGACGCACCAAGCGAACATATTTAATCTTTGAGTTTAAACCGTGCAAGATTACTGGCTCGTTGGTAATGATGGCAGATAGTTTTAATTTTGACCATTCAACAGCATTACCAGTCCAGCGAATACCTTGTTTATTGGTTTTACCTTCTAGAGATGCAAACTGACCTTTTTGTTTAAACCTAACTTTTTTAGCTTTACCAAAAGCCATTCGATCTATTGCCTTAAAAGCCCTAGTAGCAACTTTTTGAATAGTCTGTGCATCAAGATTAGACTTAATCCAAATACTTGCAATAGCTGTTTTGTTGGCAAAAGATTGTAAATCATAGTCACTAAAACAATAAGCCTCTCTAGCTTTTTGAAATGCTGTTGATTTAGCTTTTTTATCGTTTTTATCTATGAGTCTGGTTTGTTGGTAAAGTTCAGAATCTCTGACTAACTTTCCAACCAGGTAAGATTTCTCCAGCAATATCGAACTCAATCCCACGAGCGCGTTGTTCGCCAACCTGAATTGAAAAGGTACCAGTGGGATCGCTGGGATCAGCAGTTAAGACATTGGTTTTGGTAACTGTGTAGAAAGCTAAAGTAGAGGAGAGGCGACCATTTAAAAAGTCTCCTTTGATGCCTACTTCATATCCAGTTCCCCTTGTAGGCACAAAAGCATCACCGTTTCTACTGCTACCACTCACAGGAACAAATGAGCGACTATAGTTGGCAAACAATGAAATTTCTTTTGTCGGTTGATAAACGACTCCCACACGGGGTGAAAACGCATCGCTATCTGTCTTTGTAGTAGAGGCATTGAGGAAATCTTGTGTTTCATCATGATAAGTGTCAAACCGGCCACCGACTAGGAATTTGAGATTATCAAACACAGCAATCTGATCTTGAAGGTAAATTCCGAAAGACTTAGCATTGGTTGTGTTATCGCTAAGCCGTTGATATGGACCATCATAAGAAAAGTTGTAGACAGGGTTAAAAATGTTTGAGCTACCAGCTATTGTATAATTGGCCAGATATCTCTGATATAATCTACCAAGCTCCAGACCCAACAAAACTGTATGATTGACGGAGCCAGTTTTGAATTTCGCAGTTAAGTCATTCTGTAGAAAATAAGTTTCAAAATAATAATTATAGGGATTAGTATAAAGAACAACAGTTCCGTCGTTACTGGCAGCTAATCCTCTAAGGGAAAAACGATTTTGTGTTTCTGATGCAGTTGTCACCCGAAAAGCAGTACGCAGCGATAAATTTTGATTAAAGTCATGATTCAGAGTCAGATAGGTTTTTGAGTTATCTACAACGATTTGACTTCTGGGATCGTTGAGATTGCGGCTAATCGGAACATCTGGAATAATCGTACCGCCAATTAGATATAGCCCATCATCATAAGGACTTTCCGTGTGGAGATATTCACCTTCCAACGTCAGGTTTGTATGAGCATCAATTTTCAAACTGAGTACAGGAGCGACAAAAAATCTTTCTTTGTTAACAAAGTCGCGGAAACTTCCAGAATTTTCCTCAGCAATATTGAGACGATAACCCAACTTTCCGTCAGCAGTTAGTGGACCAGAAAAATCTAGTGTGGAGCGATAAAAACTATAGCTACCTGCGGTAAAACTTAGATTGTAATAGGGATCAGCTAATGGCTTCTTAGTTACCAAGTTGATGATACCCGAAGGTTCCAAGCGTCCAAACAACACCAAGGCTGGTCCTTTAAGGACTTCAACTCGCTCGATATTGGCGTTATCTTGAAGGCCGCGAGTAGAGGTGGCATCATCAAGGAAACTATTTTCGTAAACGTTGGCATCGAATCCCCGAATTGTGTACGATTCTGCACGTCCGCCAGCAGTTTGTGAGAGTGCCACACCACTGACATTACGGACGATGTCGGTCAAACGAACTGCACCCTGATCTTGAATCACTTGGCGGGGGATGACTTGAATCGACTGAGGAATGTCGCGTAGGGGAGTATCGGTTTTGGTCGCAGTCTATGCATCTGATGGATTGTATCCATCTTGCTCCCCTGTCACCACCAACTCAATCGGTTCATCACCTTGTGGCGATGGTGACTTTTGAGGTGTTTGGTTTCCTGGCTGAATAGCTTGAGGTGTATGGGGTGGCTGTTGTGGAGAAGTTGCCGTTGCAGTAGAAGCTACCGCAAAAACTAGCCCTGCGTCATCATCATATAACTCAACCCTGGGTAAAGTCTTCTCACCTACTACTCTCACTCGCACATTATTTGCATCAATATTCGTTACTGTTATCTCAGTAATTCCCTCAACTGGTTTTTGAGAGCGAAATGTAAAAGCATTGCCATCAGCTAAACGTAACTGCCCACCAGATACATCGACAATAAAATTATTGCCCGTACTGCGATTTATAACTTGTAGTTTAGTCCCAACAGGTGTCTCTAAAATTATCTCCACACCTTTATCAGTGGGATTGACTTTAACTCCAGTAATCGGTATTGCTGAACTTCCTTGAGGAGGGTTATTTAGTACTGGCGACTGCACTAGCATTGTAGCGCTAGTGCTGGGACGTGAGATTTCACTCAATTGGCGAATTTTTCTACTCGGCAGAGGTTTTGAATTTTCCTGACTGATTACTTCCTGCTTCTCAACCGTTGATTTAATTTCTGCTCGTCCAGGTTGAATGGCAACAGCACTCAAGCATCCCGATAGACTAACTAAAAACCACAGTTGCACACCACCAGACAACCAACGCTTCATCATTACTGCCAATAGTTTCTAGTTTAATGAAGCTGAGTATAGAGAATAAATTGCAACTGAGTCTATGCCCAAAACCGCATTATGTGCCTGAAACCGACTTTTTACCCAATAAACATCCACTCGGCGTAATACCAAACCTGCGCCTAAAGGCTTCGGCAAAGCGTCTTGGCTCGGAATAACCAACTCGGTGAGCCACTTCAGCAATTGTTATGTTTCCTTGACGCAATAACTGCTCTGCCGATTCCATACGTTTCTCTGTCAAGTAGCTAAATGCTGTTTTGCCAAAGAGTTCCCGAAATCCACGTTGCAGGGTGCGATCGCTCACGCCGACAATTTGCGCCAATTCCAGTATCGACGGCGGATTCTCCAAACCTGCCAATAAAATATCCTTAGCGTAATGAATCCAGGCGATAGTTTCTGCTTTCAGTCGCGGCGATGGTTGCAATCCATGCCGATCGGCTAAGATAGGAGCCAACTGCAACGCCATTAGTTCTAACACCTTTGCCTGTAAATATATCCGCTTCGTCATTCCCTGGTAAGGACAGTTGACTATTTGCTGTGCTATTCCCCCAATAGCCATTGTAGTTTCTGGGTAGAGCAAGGTCTGCCAATCGTTGCCTTTTGCCAACAAACGCAACTGATAGGGGATTTCTCCTGCTTCATTGGGGAAAAAGGTTGCCAATAAGCTGGGAGACATATGGATGCTAACGCCCACATATGGAGATTTGGGGTACTCTACAAGCATTTGACGTTGAACACCGCTACCAGAGATCATTGTGTATCCTTCTCCAACCTGTCCCCCATATTCGTCTGTGACTTTTCCACAAAGGAGGACGGAAAATTGCAATGGGTGATTCGATTCAGGGATTTTGGTTAACACATTATCGTGATATTCATAGTCCCAAATCGCCAGCCAGAGATGAGGATGCACCTCAATATGCTGCACATAGCCTTTACCTAGTTGCTTGGGTACTTTCCGAAAGATTGCAAATGGCTCTCGTTCCGGTTGTTGTGCGCTATTATGATTAACCTCCGCCCATAGTTCATCTTCTTCTTTCTGCGTCAGGGTGATACTCATAATTGCTAGAGGGTCAAAGTTAATGAGATAGATTTTCAATAATCTTACTGCGATCGCTTGACTCTCTGGTACATTGTTGAGTCGGTTGCCGACTGCATAAGTGTTGTCGGCTATAATCGAGCATCAGTATAGGTATAGCCACCATAGATATTCCATCCTGGCAAGATTTCCCCAGCCAGATTGAGTTCAACCCCTTTGCTCCGCTGCTCACCTGTTTGGATGGAATAGCCTGTATGGTCTGGATCATCCGTCAGCACATTGGAGAGTATCAGGTCGTAAAAGGCAAGGGTCGCCGACAGTCAATTGCTGATATCGCCTTTGATGCCCACTTCATAGGAAGTGCCGTACTGTGGTTTAAATGCACTGCCATCAAAGGCATTTCCACTCTTTGGGTAAAAGGAACGACTGTAGCTGGCATACAGCGAAATGGGCACAATCGGCTGATAGACAAGACCAACACGCGGACTAAGGGCACCACCTGAATCGATTGGGGAATGTCGCGCAAGGGGGTATCGGTTTTGGTGGCAGCTGAGCCATCTGTGACGTGATACCCATCTTGCTCACCTGTCATTGCAAAAGACAATAAATTGCCTGTAGAGTAAACAAGGCTAATAAAAAATTCTCAATATCTCACAGTTTAATTTCACAGGAAGGTGCTACGATCCTTCGTTCGTGACTTGAACAGTGGATTGACTAGATTGGGCTAGATAGATACCTACTAAAACTACGGCAAAAGTTAGCCAGTCAAACAAACCTACTTGTTCTGAAAAAATGAACCAAGCAAAAATGGAGGACAGGACTGGATTTAGGAGAAGAGTAACGGCGACAAGGGCTGATGAGAGTCTGCTGAGGCTATAAGTTACAAGTCCCTGACCTAAGACTTGGCAAAAGAGAGCTTGAAAAATGATCAAAAACCACCCCATCCAAGAATAGGGAAACAATCTCTCTTCAATGAATGGGAGGACAGGCAACAGAAATATTGTAGTCACTCCACAGCGCCAGAGCATTATGGTTGCGGTAGTAAATCGGGTTTGGAGTCGTTCTATTAGCAGCAAATACGTGGCGATAAAAATCCCACTGAGAAATGCTAGGGCATCACCAAGTATTTGGTCATTTGCAAATTGCATTTTATGAACTTCAAAAGCGATCGCTCCTAAAAGCGCCATAACCATACCAATAATAAATCTGTTATCGAAGCGCCGACCAAATAACAGATACCCAGCCGCAGCAACGAATAAGGGATTCAAATTAGACAGTAAAGCCACGTTAGCAACGCTAGTTTGACTCAGCGACCAAGCCCACAACAAAAGGGAAATCGTTGAAGCAGTTCCCATTGCCAATAACAGCCACACGTCCTCTTTTGTAAAAGGCTTCTGTTCTAAAGGTTGATGATCAGATTGTTGGCGGCGCAAAACCTCAAGTCCATTCCACAGTCCAAAGACGACTGCGGCGATCCAACTGCGATGAAATCCGATGGCATTTGCACCAATTTGTTGTTCGGACAATTTTGCCAGAGATGGTGCCAAAGATAAGGGAATTAGGGCAAAAAATAATGAGATAGTTCCTAGTAAAGCTGGTGTTTTGGAGAATTGTTGCTTTAGTATTGACAGTTTGAGCGTCATACTTTTAACGAAAGTGTTAACTATATTTTTGACTGATTCTTGGAACGGGTGATTAACAGCAGCTTGGCTAGATATGGCTAAGTATAAACCGATTAAAACTACAGCGAAACCTCCCCAATTTGAGTAAGTTAATTTTTCCGAAAAAATTACCAGAGCGAAAATGCCGCTAAATACTGGCTCTAACAGATGCACTAAGGAGACAATCACAGAAGAAAATGTGGCCAGGCTATAGGTCAAAAGCCCATGACCTAAAACTTGGCAGATCAAGGCTAGGGAAATGACCCAAAGCCACCCACTGACTGTAGACTCACATCTTGCACCTGACCGAACAAACCCGCAAAAGGCAAATAAGGAATGCAAAAATATAACAGAAGATGAAGATGACCTTTTCAGTACCTAAC
>NZ_JBTYKD010000092.1:0-6548 GCF_054880495.1 Nostoc sp. | reverse complement strand
TGTGTATGTCATCATCATAAGAATCTATTATCAAAACTGAATGAGCTAAAAGTCATGATTTATACTATGACCTTTGTAATAGTGGCACATGGGAAGGTTAGGAAACCCACAAGTTTCCAATGTTCGGGTTGGGAGTGAAATTCTTGGTAGCCATAGCGTTTATTTGCCTAAGTCCTGGTGTTCTGTACTAAGGATGCAGCTGCACTCGCCGTTCGCCGTAACGCAATAGCCTTTCTATAGTTACAAGCCGATTTTCCCAAACTTTGACCTGATAGGAATTTGACTTAAGCTCTTGGCTCATCAATACCCGAAATTGAGACTGGAACCGAGTTAGAGAGGCTCTCGCCACTACTAACTTACTAGGAGAAGGAGAAGCAGCAAGTTGATTTAAAGCACTGCGTAAAACTTCTGCCTGGTTGTTAAAATCTGATATTGTCTGAGCAGGTCTTTGTAGTTGCTCATTTTGGAAAATAAACTTCCATTCCCGTTGCAGCGCAGTGTAACGGATGGCGGCAGATTGAAAAGGCTGGCGGTGAGGGATCGGTTCAGTTGTTGGGGATTGAACCCTACCTTGGGTGTTAATAAAGAGTTTTTGTAGCTCGTTGTTAAAATTCTCTGCGGCAAAGAGTGCGTAACCACTAACTGGCAAGTCTCTTACCAACTGGAGTTGATCGAATGCTCCAACTGTTGGCAATGAAAGTAAGCGAATTCCCGGCACTAACAATGTAGCTCCCAATTGTTTAGAGGCGATCCAGGGTTGGGCTAGTCGTTGGAAGCTAGAAGTATCCAGAGCATAAGTCATGGGAACGATTAAATCTACATCTCCCCGCCTTGCCCAAACTTCCCAGTTTTGTTGAATTTTCTGAATCCGCTCTAGTTCTGGTAGAGGAAATACTGCAACCGACAAAATCAAATTTGGTCGTTTTTGTCGCAACTCCTGTGAAACTTGGGCGACAAAGCTATCAATTTGCTCGGTGCGAAATGTCGTCCACTTATGCCAAAGTTCTGCTTGGCTAGGGGAAATATTTATCGGATCTACACCAGCAAGTTGCTGAAACTGCGCTCTTGCAGCTTTGCCATAGCCGTAAGTTCGACCGGCTGATGGATCTTGAAAGGGGTAACGAATGTAGTCTAACTGTAGACCATCGACGTTATAGCGAGTGACAATTTCATCGTACAGCTTGAGCAAATACTGCCGCACTTCGGGGTTGGCTGGATCGAAGAATGGCTTAGTCTGTCCAACGGGAATCATGTTGCCAAGATTATCGTAGTTTGCCCAATCGGGATGAGCCGCCAGTACTGGCCCTGGATAATTAAGATTAGCGTTGATAATTTCATTGTGCCGTTGATTACCAGCAGCAAAAGTCCAAACCCAAGCGTGTAATTCCATGTCGCGCTCATGGGCTAATTTCACTGCTTCTGCTAGAGGGTCCCACCCACGAATTAATGGATTTTGCTCTTTTGCAACTTGGCTGGGATAAATGGTATAGCCAGCGTTAACAGTTTCAAAGAAGACGGTATTAATCCCAGCTTGGGCTAGGCGATCAAAAATCTGGGCTAGTCCCGCTTTGCTACCAGCACGAACAATCGTCCCCCGATCTAACCAAACTGCCCGAATTTCTGGTTGAGCCAGCCTCCGATCAACAGGAAACTGCTGCCACAAAATCCTCTTCGCTACTAGCCACTGCTGACGAGCCAGAGCGTAGTTTTTTTGGGCAATCAATATGGGTAAGTTTTTGGCAATTACCCTTACTTGTGCCAAGGTTTGGTCTTTACTTCTGACTAGCCCCCCCAATTTAGTTGAGGCCAATTGCATCGGCTGCTCCTTGACAGATTCAGGGGTGTAGGTGTCCAGATGCCTAGAGGACTGCTTTTGCTCAGATATCCCAACGCCTTCATTAGCTGCATCGGCTGATACCGCTAAATGAGCGCTTTCCACCCGACCGATCAGATTTTCTAGCTCTTGCTGGAGAGCGATCGCTTGGTTGCTGTCAATCGGCTGATTAGAATTAGGTGCAACATCCAGACGCACCGCTTGTTCCAACTGGTCTATAGCCTCCTGAGAAGTTGGGGGTTTGACTATAGCAAGTGGTCTAGGTATGGGAGCAGTGGCAGTTTTAGGAGGAGGAGATGAGGGAGATAAACTGCCTCTCTGCCCCCCTCCTGGTACAGCCACCACCGTTGTAGAGCAGTTTTGGGAACCTCCTGGTACTTTTTTCATGCGATCCGATGACAGTGGCGCTGTCAAATAGTGATTGAGAGCAGCTTTTAACCAGGCATTATCTAACTCGGCGGCTGAGACTGCATCTGTTCCCCAGCGCCAGCCCAAAAGGGTGGAACGCTCAGTTGTCACTACTGCGGCAGGATTATCTTTGGAATTCCAAACAGCAGGAGATTCAGTGCCCATATCATTAGGAATCATCACGCCGCCGCGTACTTTGCCAAAGAGTTGAGTTTGATTCGCCCATTCTGGGATATTGGTTTTTGCGGGTTTAATCTGTTCTATATCACTGAGGCTGAATCCCCAATAACCTCCCAAAAGCGATCGCAATAATTGGCGCACTCCTGGCGATGACAGATTACCTACAGGTCCACTGGCAATCAACCGCCCTCCATTACTCATCCATTCTTCTAGGGCGATCGCTTGGGTTGGCGTTAATGTCTCAACATTTGGCAAAAATAATATCTGGCGATCGCCCCAATCTGCCGCACTCTTGACATCATTTAGGGGAATTACACAATATTTCACCCCCATTGCCTGTAAGCGATCGCTTATCCCTGTCCATTGATTTGCATTTTCTTGGCCATACACTACGCTCAATGCAGGTTCTTCAGTCGCCGCCCTTACTGGCAAAATAGTAAAACTATTTAAAATTAAAAAATTTAAACTTAAAATAAATAATCCAGCTTTTTTTATTTGTGAATTTACGTTTTTATGATACTTTTCCTGATACTTCACTCCTGACTCCTCAGTGGATTATTTATTAGACATTACTTCTTATTTATCATCCACCATCACAACAAATTACCTCCGAGAAACAACTGATCTTTGATAACTAAACCTGAACAGAATTTAAAATAGATGTTTGGATTAAATCTTCAACTCCTGCTACTGGGAAAATTTTTGTATTTAGTCTCCCAGCTAATTCCTCAATACTCATATCATCTAAAAACACTAATTCACCATTTTTTAACATGACCTTCGGTAGCAAAATCCCATCACCTAAATCTTCACCTTCTAAATTTAAAAGCAAATCATGACCAGTTAATAATCCCGTTACACTGATAGTCTGCCCCCAATAATCACTACATAAAGCACGCATATTGACTTCTAAACCTTCAACCAAATTTAAGCGTTTTAAAATTGGTTGAAATGCTTTTTCTACGGCGTTGCCCACTACCCAAGTTAATTTCCTCTCAGGATAAACTTTTGACGGTAGTAATTCTGCCGCAACGGTGGCAAATTGCTTGATAAATAATTGAATTGAACCAACTCCGTTATCAATTTGGGGATATTCTTCATATTCAGATTCGCTGGGTAATTCCTCACCTGCAATCAAAAACCACTCATCGGCTAACCAAACAACGCTAGAACCGAATTGTTGGCGAAATTGCCGCGAGAGCATTTGCACTTGAGAAATCACTTCTTGGGCTTTTTCTCTAGTTACGGGTGTGAGTTCATCTTCTGGAGGCCGAAACCGTGTCAACCCAACTGGCACAACTGCCACCGATGCCACCGCAGGCACTTCACCAGTATGAAAAGACGCTAAATCTTTGAGTGTTTGTTCCAGATGTTTGCCATCATTTATACTAGGACAAACAACCACTTGAGCATGAATTTGTAGCCGCCTTTTTTGAAACCACTTGAGTTGTTGCAAGATTTGTCCCGCACGCGGATTTTTTAGCAGTCTAATTCTGACTTCGGGTTCGGTGGCGTGAACAGAAACATACAATGGAGACAAGCGCATTTGCTCAATCCGCCCCCATTCTCTTTCTGATAGATTCGTCAGGGTAAGATAAGAGCCGTACAAAAAGCTCAGACGGTAATCGTCATCTTTTAAATACAAACTGGTGCGCTTACCTGGTGGTTGTTGGTCGATAAAGCAAAATGGGCAACGGTTATTGCACTGAATTAAGCCATCAAATAGGGCAGTTTCAAATTCTAACCCCAAGTCTTGATCATAATCTTTTTCGATTTCCAGACTATGAGTTTTACCAGCAGCGTCTAAAACTTCTAATTCCAAAACTTCATCAGCACACAAAAACTGATAATCAATTAAATCACGGGGACGTGTACCATTGATTGCAACGATCGCATCCCCGGCTTCAAAGCCAATCTCTGCGGCTATTGAGTCGGGAAGAACCTTGGTAATTCGGGCAGGATGCATGGTAGTCATTGGATATTGGGCACTTATACTGACTTGTACTGAGCGGCGTCGTTGGCGCAGCCTAAGAAGAGAAGTAGCGTTGCCGTTGGCGCAGCCTAAGAAGAGAAGTATGGGGCATTGGGCATTATAGCGCTTCTGTGTTAAGTCCAATACAGACCTAACAAGAACAGCCCCTTCCCTACTAGCGTTGGGGAGTAACATTCAAAGCGGATTGTATTGCATATAAACGAGCGTAGGCGTAGCCCGTCGTAGACATCGCTATAGTCATTTGCTTTGGACAAATGACAAATGACTAATAACTAAACCACGTCTATCTTGAAATCTGTAGTTCTTCGGTGGTGAAAAGGATTTGCCCTCATCCCCCAACCCCTTCTCCCAGATTTGGGAGAAGGGGAGCCAGAATTTCAAAGTCCCTCTCCAGATATGGGAGAGGGATTTAGGGTGAGGGCAAAAACTACGCTTATAAAACTTAGATGAGGTTTATTATCCTTTCCAACCTGATGCGATCGCTAGTAAGATAGAACTACCGAATGCTAATCTATACCAAACAAAAACCAAAGTGTTTTTGGTTTGTAAATACTTGATCAAGAATGCAATTGATAGGTAGGAAAAAATAAAGGTTGAAATAATCCCGACAATTAACAGTCCAACAATGTTATCTGGCAACTCGTGGGTTTGAAACAACTTGAATATTTTCAAACTTTTATACAGCGTCGCAATCGTAAGAGTTGGAAACCCTAACAAAAATGAGAATTTCGCGGCTGTATCGCGTTCTAATCCTAAAAATAAGGCAGTTGTCAACGTCGAGCCGGAACGAGAAACGCCCGGAATCAAAGCAAGTGTTTGTCCCAATCCTACTAAAATCCCATCCCGAATCTGCAATGACTCAAAACCTCGCTTGCGAGTGCCAATTTTTTCTGCCAAACCTAATATAAGTGCCATGATGATCGACATAATGGCAATAATTAATACACTCTCAGGTAAAACGTCTTTCAACAGAAAGCCGAAAATTAAAGCAGGCAGTGTTCCTACTACAATACCGACAAGAATTTTCCACTCCTCACGTTGCCAGTCTTTGTCTTTTAGTGCTTCGATTCCACCTTTAACAATACTATAAATCAGTGACCAAAAATACCCCAAAATTGCGATCACACTGCCAAATTGAATTGCATCAACAAAATCTTTAGAACCTAATTCTTTCCAACCAAATATCTTTGTCACAATCAGAAGATGTGCAGTGCTGCTGATTGGCAAAAACTCTGTAATACCTTGAACAATACCCAAAATAAAAGCTTGGATAAACTCCATATGCAATTAATACCTTTTTCCGGTTCTAGACGTGATTATGAAGATTCTTTAGCTGATGATGTTACTTTATATACTCTTTGCTGCACCCAATCTTGTAGAAAATTCCATTTTACTGATCGATAACATCATCGAAGACGCTGGCCATGTTCTTACACTCATCTCAATAAGTCAACGCAATTTTGGCAATTCATCAAACTTTAATATTTAGCGGACTAATGGCAGTTCACTTTTTAACGGTTAAATTTAACCTCACCTCTCTGTAGTACTCAATTTACGAGGTACTACATAGGATCTGTATACATAACCCTCTTCTGTCACTCTCCGAAAACATTTGCCTTTTCTAAAATCTAGAGCTTTTGTATAGCAAGCGATCGCGCGATTCTTTTCTAATAACAAATACAAGACCTATTTTTTTCTAATAGTATAGCTTGTATTGATTGCCTCATGAGGCTTCTAGCGATCGCCCTCCCGGAGAGTGACAGAAGGGGGATAAGTAGGAAGGCACAATTAAATATAAGATAAAACCTCACCCTCAATCCCTCTCCTAACTCACGGAGAGGGAAGCCGCAGGCAGAGTAAGGTTTTATATTTAATTTGACCCACTTACTTAGTTAGGACTTACGCATTTATAGATCTCCCAACCCCCTTAAAAAGGGGGCTTTAAAAATTCCCCCCCTTTTTAAGGGGAGCCACTTGCTCTACTTGGGATCTCCCCAAGTAGAGCAAGTGGCGTGGGTTAGGGGGGATCGAGGTTTCAGGTTTTCAATCTGAACTACCCTACGGATGAATCCGGGGGGTTCCAACTTGCTGTGCAAGTTTCGTTTGTCGTGTGGTTTGGCGCAGAATGTTTCG
>NZ_JBTYKD010000091.1:0-10191 GCF_054880495.1 Nostoc sp. | reverse complement strand
TAAGAATTAGTTTAGCGATCGCCCCTTTACCAATTTCCTCTAAGAATGGCTGGCATCTATGGCTTCTTGCGTGCAACTTTGACTCTAAGAATATCCTATCAATAGCTGCTTAGAGTAAGCCTGTAGTCCCTGCCTCAAGTGTGGGGATTTTACTTTGTGGGTGCGATGCCCAACTCTTGGAGACGCTGCGCGTAGCTTGCTTCCACGAAGTGGTAGGCGTATTTCATCCGATGATTGTATCGCAATCTGCAATATACTGCAATTATGACTAGTAAAGAATCCGTGAACATTCGACTACCCAAATACGAGAAGGAAAAGCTAGACCGATATTGCAAATTGGTTAGCAGATCCCAGACGGATCTGATTCGAGAGTTCATTCGTTCATTGCCTGAGAGATAGTTCGTTTCCTCGTTGCTGATTTCCCTTACCTCACTGCATTCGGTATCGGTCAACCAGCACTCCTCAACTCACTCCCATTCCTCTCGACACCTCCCTTCGGGTAGGTGTGAGGCTCCTGCTGCTTTAGCTAAACCACTTGATAGCGATCGCTTGTGAAGTTCTCTTAGCTTCATAGCGATCACTTCTGTGCGGGTGCAAGAGCGCCATCGCTCCTCCTGAGTTTTCCTCTTTGAATTTTAGGAGGGGCGTAGGCGCAGCCCGTCGTAGACATCGCTCTCGTTGTGCCAAAAATGATATCAATGCCCCACCCAGAAGAAGCGCTCGCGCTTAGATGGGGAGTGCTTCACCGCAGCTATCCCAATGTCACCAGGGGCATCGCACATAAAATAGTATCCATCTCGCCGTGCATCTGCCACACCCGTAAGCCGCATTTATTAATCGAGGCGAGATCGCAGGGTTAGCGCTATTTCTTGATATACCGAGGTGAAAAACCCGTTGAAATCGTGTGCGTTCTAGCAGCAAACATGGACACGCGGGAACTCGCCGGAGAAGAAATACACTATTTCGCCTATCCCTAAGACTTTAGGCTAGAATCCCCCTAGCCTAAAGGCACAAGTGTTGACAGGGGATTTATGATTTTTGGCTCATGTCACCGCAAGGATTCAGGTTTTATAATTAAAGTTAAAGGGCTTAAAGCATTAAGTATAAATGAGGTTAAAGGCTGTGAAGAAAATAGTTGTTGCTGCAATATTCAGCTTAATCGCTGGCTCAACATCTTTACTTTTTACCCAAGCCGCTAAAGCTGATAGGGTTGTTTACTGTCATCCTGTTACTGAGAATAGGTTGATCAAAGAATCGGCGGCGGATCATCCCCATGCTTATGCAAATGGTTATCGAGAAGGAGAACAAACCGCTCGCAATAGAGTTGCTTATAAACCTCGGACTGCGGGAGGTGAATTCGCCCGTGGTTTTGAGGATGGGTACTTTAATCTACCTTATGCTGGGGAATCGGATGTTGTACCGAAAACAATTGTGCAACATACTACTCAGGTTTGTAATGAAGATGGTTATTACACCGTAGCGCCTCCTCCTGCTTACATCTACAACCCTTATGCCATCTATGGGTCGCCCTATCCTACTTTTGGCATCAACTTCGGATTTGGAGGAGGGTTCCACAGATGGGGTCACTATGGAAGATGGTAGAGGTGGGGAATTTCGTCGGAGAAATGACAAATCTGTATGATGACGCCAAAAGTATTCAACAGGAATTGAACTTTTCAACTGCCAAAAATTAATTGTCAAATTGAGCTATGAACACAGGGAGAACCGCACAGACAATGTGGGGGTTATGTGAGTAAAGGAGACAGCGAGGAGAGCGGCGGGCTGTGACGCTCGTTGCGCTAAAGCGTCTCCCCTTGCGAGAAGACTCGCTAACGCAACGCTTACGGTAACGCAGTTGGGAATTTTAATAAAATCAGCTTAACAAGAGCGCAGGCGATCGCTCCAGATGAAACTTGTTAAATGAGTGGAGAATCATAGCCATGCTGAAACAAATCATCACTGTATCTTATGTTCTCTTCTTCGCCTTAACTATAAACTCGCTACCTATCCACGCCCAGCCCCTTCGTGGTAGGACACCTCTCATTAATCTCGGTCGCGCCGAGAATTTAGCACGCCAAGCGGCTGAGGAGGCCAATGGCGGTTTACAACATTATCGAGCTGAGAACTCGATGTATGGCCCTGCCGAACGCTCTCCCCATACCTACGATGGGCATGGCAGTTGGACTTTCACCTTTAAGGGACATAGCCCTGATTCTGCCACTCCTACAGTCAAAAGCGTAGTGACTGTTTCAAGAACCAGCATCGTTCATATTGACTATAACGGACCCATTCGCTCAACTCCTTGAGCGGTTTAATCCCTAGCTGTCGCTGTCTAATTGCTATACAAAGCAGGTAAGCTCTTAAAAGCATCTACCACCCCCTAAGAATTAGTTTAAGGATTGGGAAACACCGACATCATCGTGTAATATTATCAGTTACGTTATCTGTGCTACGGCTTTGTGTTCACATTTAAGAGCGATGCGAAGTTCATACGCCGGACTCACATAGCTTTGTGAAGATTTACCCAGGAAAAATATCTAGAAATTCATTGCCATTAATCACTGTTGTCCAGTGCTGATATTTTCCTGGGGCATTCTTTTCTCGCGGATCTGCTTGTACCAGAGACATAAACTCATAGTAATGTTCATTAGAACTGGCACCTACCATGCATCCAGCAGACCAACCTTTGACTGGTTCATCAGGGCTAGCCCCATCTGGATTGTTAGTAGTGTGTTGGTCTACGCTAAAGTTATTACCCTCATCCGGCAAGCGATCAGAGCCACGCAACACTGTAATATCTCCAGTTTGGACTAGAGCCAATTGATCTCCGGTGCTACCGTGGTGATGACCAACGCTCCAAGCTTGGTATTGCCATGCCTTGATATCTGCACACCCTTCCTGGTTCATGGGATTGTCCCAGTAATATTCTCCGGGGTCACAAGTTGCTAACCAATTGCCTGCAAAAGTTGGTGCTTTATCTTTGATTACTAATACACAACGTCGGTCATTCCAGATAAATGGTGCATTGCCATTCCACTTGCCATTGCGGTCTAATCCACGAAAATAAACGATATTGATTTCTCCCTTGTTGCCGTTAGTACTAATTTGTTGATTATGTAAGTTTATCCACATTACGGTTCGACTCGGCCAGTCGCCGTTGAGTTGAAATCCTGGTATTAAGTCAGTCGGCTTGGTATTGAGCAGGCTAGCAGCAATATGGGGATTTATCCCTGGTTCACTAAGATTTTGAAAATGTTTATAAGCATTTAGCGCCCTAGCGGATTTTGCCCCCCAAAGTCCATCAGGTGAATTCAAAAGCCAAAAATCTTTAAGTCTAGACTGTAATTGTAGTGCCAAAGTCTTGTTTGCAGCGATCGCTTCATCATCTTCGAGTGCTTTGACTGACCCATTGGCTAAACCATAGAGCAAGGAATGAGGATTATCAGTAGATGTAACTGGCATAGAATTGCTGCTTTATTTTCTGATTAGAGTAATACTAATTCTAGCTGTTCCTCTGGTGTCAATCTTTGCCTGGGCTGTATGATAGATAAAAATGAAAAACTCCATCCCCTTGTGGGTGGAGTTTTTGGGCATGGGGAATGGGGCATGGCGAAGAAGTTGCCAATGCCCAATGGCCCAAGGGTTGGGGCTTGTTTTTCAACCCATTTGCCTTTCTAGAGCCGCAGAAATCCCTAGAAAGGCAATCGCACTAGAAAATGTCCAGCCGAGAGTTTGTACTGGGTACTAGGATTTGGATGGGGATTCAGACCCCAACCAAATCTTACTCATATTTTCTGACCCAGGCTGATCAAAACCACTTGATAGCGATCGCTTGTGTAAGTTCTCTTACCTTCATAGCGATCGCTCCTCTTAACTTTGACCAGTAATTCAACGGCGGGCAAGCCCCTAAATTCATTTATGGGGGCAAGCAGGAAAGCGAATTTATTTGCCGTCCAAACTCTTCGATTAATTCACTAATACTGATACCACGTTCTTGAGCTTCCCGTTTCATATTCTCCCAAGCTGTAGGTGTTACAACTATTTGATGTCTTTTTTTCACCTCCGAGTGCAATATTGGGATGCATCTGTAGAACTGGAATCCCACGCATAAATGCGAGGGGAGGTCAATCGCTTGTATTTTATAGGTACTTTCTACCTCGAAGAGCGCATTTCTTGCTGGCGCATCGGCATAGCGTCTATTTGTTCAAAAATTGCTGTAGCTTGGACTGGTGTAGTATCTTGGTGCTTTACACTGACATTTTATAGAATCTCCGCCAAATGCCCCGTAAATATCTCCACTGTTGTAGGGTGTGTAAAAAAATGAAAACGAGAAAAGTGTAAGATAACCAAAAATGTAAGCTTGTACCCAAAATGGCTAATTGCCTATTCTTAACAAATAACTGTGGTAAAGCAATATTAGTACCGAAGATAATGATGTCATGACCACCAGCATTAGATAACAAGTAACCGCTTAAAGGGACAAATATCATAAATAAGTACAGAGATGTATGGACAACGAATGTTTGCACCCAATTCTTTTTCTGCTGTGATAAACGCTTGTTATTTAGCTGAACACGTAACAGGAAACTAATTCGTGCTAGTAACAAACTCATGACTATAACTCCAAGAGTTTTGTGGAAGTCATACAAAGGTCGTCGATAGAAAACATCACGTCCTAAGTGAGTCATGTAAATTCCACCAGCAAACAAAAGCAAGTAGAAACTTGCCATTAGCCAATGTAAAAACCATAAACGTTGTTGTGTGATCTTTTTTCTTTTAGGTGTCGCAATGACCATCACTTTATTTACTCCGAAAAAAATTAATAGGATAGCAATACTGTTTTCAGCTATTGCTCGGATAAAATACAGTAAGATTTACCAGTTTTCAGGATGGTTTAACTAATTACTAACTCGTTAGAAATTAAGAGAGTATTTTTGGTATTTGAAACAAATCTAATCGGCGAAATATGGTAGTCACTAGAGAAAAAAGTCATGATTATAACCATGAGTTTAGTCATGGTTATAATCATGACTTAGAGACGGACAAAAAATCAGTGGTAGCGTAGGCGCAGCTCGCACTGAGGCGTAGTGCTAGTAGATTCTTCAGGTTTTTGACCACAACTACCTAGTACAGCACGGCGTAAATAAGTAGGTCGGCACGATAAAACCCATGTATGTTTAGTTTTATAAAAACTCTGAAATCACTGATTTATAAGCTGTTTGCTGATTTTACATTTCGTCACGTAGGTTGATTTTTTAACGCCGATTTACTTAAGCCACCCATTTGTAATCTCTGAAACCATTGCTAAAACGTAATTACGAATTACGAATTACGCGAAGCGGTACTAGCATCAGCACCGTAAATAAGGTCAGCACTATGCTCAGTTGTCGAGGTTTGAGTTGATTGTTCATTACCCATTGAGTTCACTGAGATTGATTTTTGGTTGTGTCATGTTAATCAAATCTCGTTATTTACCTAGAATCTTTAATAAAGCCTGCCGATAAATATTTATTCCCTCATTATTTAAATGAGCGCCATCTTCTGAACTTAAATCATCTTTCAAAGCATTATTCTCATTTAATGATTGAACCTGTTGTAGTTCCAATGGGATATGATTCTTAATTGCAACTTGATTCATCACAGTATTGATTTGATCTACCCGAAGATTTGTTGCTGAAATACTTGGATCTTTACTAGCGGCAACTGTTGAGTAAAAAGCAGGGATTAAGAATATTTGATTACTCCCAAGGCTTCGCACTAAGGAAATTGAATCTTCGAGTTTGTTCGCAAATAAGGAATCACTTAATCCATACCAAGCATCATTACCCCCAATAGCAATCACAGCTTTTTCGCATTTAACTTTAGTTGGAATGAGACGTTTTAGTTGTTCAACAAGCGAAATCCCGCTTATCCCATTTAAAGCAAAATTAAAAGTACCTTTCCCCAGAGTCTTACCCATTTCGGCAGTTACAGAATCCCCAAACAAGCAAGCCTGGAATTGCTTTCCTTGAGTAGCAAATTGTTGATATTGAACTTCCAGTTGCCATAAAGGTGTAGAACTTAAGTTATCTTTAGGTGGTATTTCAATAGGAGATAGATTTAACTTACTTGCTATTTCTAACACTGCTGGAACATTAATAACTAGTCTTTGACTAGGATATGCTTCCAGAAAGCTGATGATCCCCAAACCCTCTTGAGAATTAGCCCCGATGATTACAGCCGAGTCTAGTGCTTGTACCCCGGCTTGGTCACGACGGGCGATACCTTGGGAGACCGCAGATAGAATTTCTTTAGCTAGTTCTGTATTTAACAGCTTATCCAAAGCCACAATATCAAGAGGTGCTTTTACTTGTAGCGCCTGATGAAACTCTTTTTGTTCTTCCCGACTGAAAAATTTGAGAAAAAATTGCAAATCAGAAGAAACTTCTTGCCTTTGTGCGTACTTACGTAAATCAGCAATAGGTAGCGATTCTTCAAACATACCATAGCGAAAAATAATTTTCTCAGCTGCAAAACAGGGCATTGCAGTCGTCCTCAGTAATACCATGCAACTACATATACTCAGCACCAGATGACGTAAATATCTCATAAATCCTAATTGTTTGTGTAGCGTTTTCTTTTTATTGGCATTGCCGACGATACAAACAAAGCTGTTGGGTAGTCTTACCAACTCTACCAATTTTTGAGAGCAGCTTTTTAACAGCCAAAGCGTAGCTTGCCGTCGTAGACATCGCCCCTGATTCAAGCGTTCGCGTAGCGTCTCGAAGAGAGGAAAAGATGAGCCTAGTACAGCACGGCGTAAATAAGCCACCCATTTGTAATCTCTGAAACCCTTGCTAAAACGTAATTACGAATTACGAATTACGCGAAGCGGTACTAGTTTACCGTCGTAGACATCGCTGCCGCTTGTAAGTAGCTCGTTGTGGGCAAAAAGGTGATTAAATGGAGGCACAGTGCCGAGTGCGATGGTCGCTTTTCGTTCCGCCGAAGGGCATCACTTAGAAATAGCCCAGCCACAGTAAACCTTTGAGTACTACTACAATTCCAAAGCGCATGACCGAATACTGACTGGTGATGACGGAGATCATCGGGGGTGGTACTGCTGTTGACTCAAAGGCAGAGGGGAGCGGGGGGTTCAGGTTTTATCTATGCACTTCACTTAACTGAAATATCCTGTATTTTACAGCATAAAACCAAAAATTATGACAAACAATATCATTGACAGAATTTATCACTTTAACCTTGGACGCAACCCAAAATTACTTGAATTAAAATACAAGGCAATGCGTTCTGATGTTTTTACTTTTTATCGTGGCACATGTCATTTATTTTATGAAGACTTCCCTAAAGATTCCCCACTGAATGCAGCCCCGCCAGTATGGATTTGTGGTGACTTGCACCTGGAAAACTTTGGTAGTTATAAAGGTGATAACCGATTAGTTTACTTTGATCTTAATGATTTTGACGAAGCATGTCTTGCTCCTTGCACCTGGGATGTGGTGAGGTTTATTACCAGTGTGATAGTTGGCTCTCACGCGCTGAAGGTGAATGAATCAGAAGCATTGCATTTAAGCAATTCCTTTCTTGATGCTTACAGCAATGCTTTAGCTAAAGGTACTCCTAAAAGTGTGGAAAAGGAAACCGCTTCGGGCTTAGTTAAAGATTTATTAAGAAGTTTAAAAAACCGCCTTCGTCCAGAATTTTTAGATCAGCACACCAAGCAAAAGAAAGGTAAGCGGTACTTAATTATTGACAATAAACGCATTATGGAAGCCACAGAAGCAGAACAGCAAAAAATCACAAAACTCATCTCCAATTGGCACAAATCTACACAAAAAGATGCTAATTTTTATCAAGTTTTAGATGTACAACAGCGAATAGCTGGTACAGGTAGTTTAGGGTTAGAACGTTATGCAGTTTTGGTAGAAGGTAAAGGTTCTCCTGATGGCAATTATCTCTTAGATTTGAAGCAAACAAAAACTTCCTCATTACAACCCTATTTAACACTACCTCAGCCGGATTGGTCGAGTGAATCTGCACGGGTAGTAGCTATCCAACAACGGGTGCAAGGAACCCCACCGGCTCTTTTAGGGGTAATAGTTGAGGGGAATAAATCTTATGTTTTGCGAGAGTTGCAGCCAGTACAAGATCGGGTGAGTTTACAGGCGTGGGATGGAAAGCTGGAACGTTTAGAGAAGTTGATGCAGACAATGGGTGAAGTGACAGCGTGGGATCAATTACGCAGTCGTGCTAGACAAGGTTCTCCGATCGCAGATGATTTAATCAAGTTTGCTCACTCATCTGATTGGCGTAATCAAATCCTTAAGTATGCAATCAGCTACTCTAAACAAGTAGAACTAGATTACCAAGAATTTTGTCAAAAATCATCAATCTTGTCTAGTTAAGAATCGCCATGTAATTAATTCTGTTTGGTTACAAAAAACAGGCGGGAGTCTGAAAGCCCCGGAGGAACAGTTGCCTAGCAATGTATTCCGTTCTTTAGACCGAGGATGAAAGACGACTCGGTGGCTTTTAAGCCACCGAGAATATTCTGTTTATCGCGGGGAGTGTCAATTATGCCGCTAGTATTAGAGAAAGATTATATTAATGCGGGAGTAAGTTGATTTGATGCGCCTCACCAGAAGTCGGAGGGCAGTATTGCTCCTACTGCTTGGCGGATTTATTCCTTTACTGATATTTGGGGATTTAGCAGAGGATGTCTGGAAACAAGGCGGATTTTGGTTCGATGTTCCCCTATTATTAGCTATTCACAGCACTGCCCAACCGAAACTAGATGTTTTTGTTTCACACTTGACGAAGTTAGGGGTGTTTTGGGGGGTATTTCCAGTGGCAGCAATAATTGCGCTGTTCCTACTGATTCGACAACGGTGGCATGCTTTAGAGTACTTTTTCACAGTCTCGGTGGGCAGTATAATCATTAATCAGACGGTTAAGCTATTACTGCACCGGGCACGTCCTCATTTGTGGACATCACCCGCTCCAGAATTTGATTATGGCTTTCCTAGTGGTCATGCTATGGCTAGTATGACTTTGGTGGCAGCTTTGAGCATTTTGAGTTGGAACAGCCGTTGGCGTTGGTTTGTTCTGATTATCGGAACCCTGTTTGTCTTAATAATTGGTTGGACACGTTTGTATCTAGGAGTCCATTATCCAAGTGATGTGTTAGCAGGATGGATGGTGGCATTGGGCTGGACAGTTGGAGTCAGCGTGGTAATCAACCCACATCAAGTTCGCCGGAGATATCAATAGTAAATACACTAAATAAAGTAAACAGACTGTTAGAGGGGTGAGTGGGACTTCTGATGTACAGAGTAATGAAGTCAGTATCGGGTAAAATATTGGGGATTAAATATTAGAGAATTAACGCCAATGAACAATCAACTTAAACCTCGTAAACTGAGCATGGTAGTGATGTTATTTACAGTACTGATGCTAAGTAGTTGTGGAAAAAAACCTGAAGAATCTACTACTACTACTACTACGTCTCAAACACCAACTGCTGTTGCTCCAGCTAGTCCTGCCTCTAGTACAGCAGCTAGTCCTGTTCCTAGTACAGCAGCTAGTCCTGTCCCTGGAAATACAACTTCTAGCTCTAAGAAGCCAGCATCGGCGGGGAATAAAACAGCAGTTTTAGCAGCAGCACAAAGTCTAGGGGTTAAACCACAAAGCGAAACAACTTGCCCAAGTGATGCACTGGTAAAAGGCAAAATTACCAAGAAGAGAGGCAACATTTACCACCTTCCGAAAACCTTAGATTATGAGAAAGTCAAGCCGGATATTTGTTTTAAAGACCCAGCAACAGCACAACAAGCTGGTTTCCGTGCGCCTAAGTGATCTAAACAGGGCAAAGGCAGTTGTTTAAAACTGACTAAATCAATACATCCTGCTTTTGCTCCTGCTCATCGCCCCACCAATTCTGTTAAAATCGCGTCTCTGCTCGCATAAATGTTGAGGCAGGTGGATGGGGCCGATTCTAGGGTGTTGAAAAGTTCAATTCATTTGACCCCAATACCTTTATTTATCTTACTAATGCTGTTGCTGCCATTGTGCGCGTTGCTGTTCGAGTTGCTGCCTTTGTTCGGGAGTGAAAACAGAGTCCATCTTCGCTTTTTGCGCTTTTCTAATTTGCTTGATTTGAGCCTTTTGACTGTCAGTTAGATTTAGAGATTT
>NZ_JBTYKD010000090.1:0-16499 GCF_054880495.1 Nostoc sp. | reverse complement strand
CTCTGTTTCCCAGCACTACGCGCTCTCTATATGTGACTGCGCTCTATGACATCTTACGGTGGTATTCCCAGGAAAGCTCTCAGAGCAGTTTTATACCTCTTCTTCAACCGCTTGGAGACTAAACCACCTTGCTGAATCTCTGTAATAACAGCCATCGAACAAGTCCCTTTCGGAATAGGGCTGCCAATGGTAATCAAAAGAGCTAGTTGAGTAGCATCCATCTCACGAGCAAACTGATAAGCTATTACCGACTCATGGACTATAAAGCTTGGTATACCTGAATCCGGTAGAAGAACACAGGAAAATTCAGAATTAGGTCTGCGGCTAGTGACATTGACGAACAGATAGTTGCTTCCAGAAGTTTGTGCAATTGCGATGTAGAGGTGTTCATTGTTGGGAGGGGTATCCAGCAAAAATGCATCTCCCAAATTAATGGTGATGCTAGCCATTCAAAACCCCATCTAGATAAGCTTCTCGAATGGCTTCTTGCTGAATATCCCCGATTTCCTCGTCACTCTTGCCGACATTTTTGAGAATATCCTCTACCGAAATCGGAATGGCAGAGCCATGAGGGTTTTTCCACTCTGAAAGATCATGAGTCCACTTAGCAACATCAAAAGGGTCAAGATGCCCAAAAGCTTGATAAACCTGCTGAATGATTTCCTCTTCCTCTTCACAAAGGTCTTCGTCTCCAGGATCATGCAACAAGGAAACATGATTTTCATCACAAGGAGAAATGAATTTAGACCAGAGAGGTAAGGCATCATCAACGGGCTTCCCTTTGATTAGGTCATAAACGCCGCTCAGTACAGGCCCGTAATCCATCGACACATAACGATCACCAGTAATCGGTTGTTCCATGCGTTTCAATGCAACACGGTCAGCGATGTAAAGCATCTTAAGTAAGCCTAAATACTTCATCGGCTTACCATGCAGCTTTAAGAGTACTGCTGCGGCTTCAACGGCTTTCTCAGGATGAAACCGAAACTGGATTAGCATAAGTATCCTGAAGCGACTGCTTCACACTAGTACAAATCTATTGTAAACTCTGGCGATCGCTGACACATTGCCAAAAGCAAAAGAAATTATCCGCAGATAATATCACTCAAATTGCATAAGCGATCGCCCCGATACAATAATGAAACCGACAGAATCAAGCCTTAGAAGCGGCTGGCGAATTCCCTCTAGAATGGCTGCATTTAAAGCACTTTCTATTTTCAATTCTTCCGCTAATGCCTGATCCCAACTTTGCTGGTTTAGACGTAGGCGTAATTGTTCTACTCGATTGTCTAATTTCTTTTGGGCAATATTAGCAGAACTTTGGCACAAGTCAATAAAATCGGGACGATTGGAAAGTAATTGTGAAGAAGTGTTACGCACTTGATAACAAAAATTTTGCCATTTACTAGGGTCAACAAAATCATCAATAATTCCTAACCGCTCTTTTGCCAGATTGTAATCTCGTCCTTGATTATTGTTTTTATCTTTATATGAACGTTGCAGAATACTTAAGAGCGCTTTATCCTCAACAACGCGTATTTGCTCATTGCGATCATCAACATAGATAGTTTCTATAATTGGCGGAAATAGAGCATCAACACGTCGCTGCAAGATTTTGAATTGAGAATTATCTAGCTTGTAATCGGTTAAAACTTGTTTGACAAGTTTTAAATTTGTTTCGACTACATAATTACATTGGAAACCAAACCACTCCTTCCCTTCTTTCGCATCCCAAGATGCATCAGTGCGCCACATTGCAAAGGCTTCACCTCGGTCATCCCAGTTTATATAGTTCAAGAGTGCTTCTACAAATCCTTCCCCAATCCGAAAGAGTTTAATACCAGAATTCTGATTTGCTATCCGGCGATTATAAGTACCAAATTGGTCTAGAGAACTCTCAGCAAAACGGTTTTTTAAATCATTTATGGGAACTAAGGTACGCGTTGTCGGTTGATAACGTCGCATTTCTGATGAATCTGGGTTATTTTGTCCCCTGAATCCCAGCGCGTCACAAATCCAGCCTTCAATTGCCCGCTTAATTTCTAAATGACGAGCATCGTAATTATCTAAATCTTGAAAATACTGGGTTGCAATTTCATCGTTAGCATCAATTTCATCGAGAGTATTTTGTTCGCTAATTTTCACTATTTCCGCTTTAATTTGCTCTTTAATTGGCTGAATCATCTCTAACAATCCAGCAGCACTTGATTCAAACAAAGCTATTTCTAATTCTGCAAGTTTCTCATCCACATAAAACTGGAGACTGGCAATTGATTGTTGAAAAATACCAAACCCATCTTTCAATACTTTATACCAAGCATTGTGAGGGCTATCTTCCATATAGGGGCCAATCAAGGCACAAGATTGGATGCCAATTTTGCTGCCGATGCGGTCAAGTCTGCCAATTCTCTGCTCTAATTGATTAGGCGACCAAGGAAGGTCAAAATGAATTAACCAGTCGGCAAACTGAAGATTACGCCCTTCTTCTCCAGAGCGATCGCATACTAAAATAAAGCAGTTTGGGTTATTCTTGAACCTATTTATGCCTTCCTCAACCTTGTCTGCTAATTCCCCAAATTCATGGCTGGCTACTGTCTCTGCACCAAAAATATCAGACAAATAACGGACAATTTCGGCACAAGTTTGCACAAAACTGGTAAATACAATAAATTTGGGGAGAATATCGCCAGTAATTGGCCTCTTGATTCTCTGCTGTATTCTCGTAATGAATTCCTTTTGATTCTTCCGAACGTTTGCAGGAATTTTGAAGTAAGTACTTAGCTGATTCAGCAGCACTGTTTGTAAATTTTCCCTGCGTTCTCCGTCCTCTTGAGGTTGACGAATAACTTTTAGTAAGGATTGCAGAATCTCTTCTTCCCCTGAGAATTTGGGAGTTGTAGTTAATAGGCGAAGATCATCTTCTTTAAACTCCTGGATCAGTTTAGAATCAGGTTTACCACTTAAACGGGCGACAATTACCTGCTCTAAAATACCTAACCAAGTACCCGAGGCTAGGAATAACAGCAGAAAAATTCGCTGATATTGCTTTTGATGGGGAGCGACACTACGCCATTGATTGATCAGTTCGTGAATATCAGGCGATCGCTCGTCTAAATCATACTCTTCTTTCGGCGTAAAATTACGGTCAAAGATCACATCTTCTACCGCCGCGCGACGGTTGCGAAGCATTCGCCGATGTAGTCGATAGGTATCGCTAACGTGGACGCGAATCGCTTGGACGATTTGCTCTTGGTTGCTAGAATTTGCTTGTAAACAACTTTCTAAATCATCCGCCAGCTTTAGTAAATACTTATCCTCAGCAAACAGGTTTCGCAATTGCTGCAAGTTGCTTTTGAGAACCAGAGGCTTGGCACCTTCTTTAAAAGAAAGCAAAAGTTTACCAATTTCCTGACGGCTTTCAACTTTGGCGTGAAAACCTGCTAAATCATCAAGTTTATAGGTTGTCGGGTCGAGCAAGTGCAACATGGCCAGAAAATCTTGCTCATGATTGAGAACTGGAGTAGCGGATAATAAAACTAAGCGATCGCTTTTATGAGCAATATTTTTGCAAGTCTCAAAACGCTTTAGCACTGCTGCATCCTTAGAGGTTGCCATTGCTGCGATGTGATGGGCTTCATCTAAAATTAAGCAGCCTATTTTGGCTTTCAGGTTGATTTTATGAATATCTTCAACCGCCAGCACCGCTACCCGTTTGGGAAAATGGGAAATGTAAAACTTGTTTTCTAACTCAGTCTGCCATTGTTTGAGCAAATATTGTGGAACTATCACCACTGCACCTTTTTTCGGTTCATCGAGGAGGAATTGACGCAGAATTGCACCCGCTTCGATGGTTTTTCCTAGTCCCACCTCGTCTGCTAGCAAGTAGCGTTGAATTGGGTCTTCCAGTACCCGCCGGACTACTTCAACTTGGTGAGGATAAAGATAAATATTTGCCGAAATCAGTCCCGTCATCCCGCGACTGACAGCGCGTTGCTGAATCAAGGATTTCACGAAAGCCAATCTTTTGTCGTGGAAGTAAGGCGTTTCGTGACCTTTCATCGCCAGAGTTTCGATAGGGTCAGTGTTGGGTAAATTGCAACGAACGTAAATTTCTTCTTCAGTAACAATTGCAGTTTTCTTATCTGGTAAATCAATTTGATACATTTCTGTATCTTCATCCCAGATGAAAATTCTACCAATTATCCATTTATCCTGAGTTTGGGACTTGACATAGCATCGAGCTTGTGGTTCAAGCTTGACTTGAGAGAGTGAATTTAAAGGTAAAGTTTTTTGGAGACGTTGCCCGATAGAGCAGAAATACTCAACGTTCGCATTGGTATCAGATATTTCCGTAACTTTTCCGATACCCAAATAGTTATTCTGGGACTGTACCAATAAACCAAGCTTAATCATAGATCCAGTCACCTGAACACACTAAAATAACCTTCCAGACTAGTTTGTTCACCTATATCTGGCAGTTTTGTCAATCAACATTATAGATTAATAAACTGGTATTACAGTTTTTGTGAGAGCGATCGCGACGACGGGCTATGACGCTCGTTCGCCTTTGGCGTCTCCCCTTGGGAGAAGACTCGCTACCGCTTCGCTATCGTTGACGCTCCACCACCGCCAATTAGTAAAAGTTTACCTAAGAGTAAGTAGGTCGGCGCGAAAAAACCAAACTATGTATTGAGTCCAGACAGGACATCACTAAACCGACGATGCCGAGAATATCCCCAATCTCCATCAATGCGCTCTCTAGAAACAGAGAGAATAAAACAGCTTGCTATCCAAAAGTTTGGCTGCGATTGCTCTAGCTGTCAAGCCCTTGCTAGTCAGATGCTACTACAAGGTCAACTGCCTATACCATAGTAAGAGTAATCCAAGAAATAAATAATCCAAAATGCTGGGATACTAGAGAAATAATTAGTGTGCCATCTGTCCCCTGTTTCCCAAATCTGTGTTCCAACTAACCGACAGCCTTAAATCCCTTTACATCAAAACATCTCAGAAATTAAAAGGAAGTGACCGACGACAATTTATGGCAGAAGTAGTTAAAGGTTTGGGACGAGGAGGACAAATAATCGCAGAAAGGGAATTAGGCTGGAATAGACGTACTATTCGTAAAGGGATGCAAGAATTAGAACATGGAATGTCAATTGCTGATTCGTTTAGGCTTAAGGGACGCAAGCGTACTGAAGAGAATTTGCCTGATTTCCTGTCGGACATAGTGTCAATTGTAGACCCGCAGAGTCAAATAGACTCAACTTTTAATAGTATTAAACTATACACTCGACTTTCGGCAGCAGAGGTTCGTCATCAACTGATTGAACTCAAAGGATACCAGGATGAAGAACTGCCTTCAATTGAGGTTATTCGACAACGATTGAACCAATTAGGCTATGGCTTAAAGCGGGTTACTAAAACCAAACCGATAAAAGAGATACCAGAAACTGGAGCTATCTTTAAAGAAGTTAATCGTCTTAATCACGAAGCTGATGATGACCCAACGACGCTACGAATTTCTATGGATGCAAAGGTAGGGATAAAAGTTGGGGAATTTGACAGAAGAGGAAAAACTCGTGTCCCGACTGTTGCGTTGGATCATGACTTTTCCGATTGTCCAACTTGAACTCCCTACGGTATTTTTTTGCCTCAAGAGAGTGAGCTATTTTTATTTTTCGTTCAGTCCAAACTGACTGCTGATTGTATTGTTGACTTCCTCGAAGATTGGTGGTTAAGTATTCTAGACCGTTTTTCTCACATTCGTAAAATAGTTATCAACCAAGACAATGGATTAGAAAATAACTCTTGGCGAACTCAATTTATGTTTCGTATTCTTAAATTTGCCCAGAAATTTCAACTGACAATCCAATTAGCTTACTATCCACCTGACCACAGTAAATACAACCCGATTGAACGAGCCTTCGGATGACTTGAACAACATTGGAGCGGTAGTTGACTTTTGAGCGTTGATACTGTATTAGAGTTCAACTTGAACTTTTAAAGGTAAAAATCCTACGGTTACTTTGATTAAGCGGGTTTACCATACGGGAGTTAAATTAACATTAGATGCAATGGCGGAAGAAGAACAAGCAAATTCAACGTTTACCAAACCTGAAAAAATGGTTCGTCGAAATCTTTTGTAACTCTGCTTGATTTTTGGATCATTTTTTACTTGGAATACTCTAAGCAACCCATGCCTTCTAGTTGTGGCTTTGTCTCGTTAAGAGTCTCCGACTGGGAATGTCCCTCATTGAGGCTCTGCCTCCCTTGCTCGCACTAGAATCGCAATGAGCAGCATTTCACTAGCCTCTGGCTGGAAACGAAGTTTTAAAAGAGTTTTGGCTTTGCCTTGATAACGCCACGATACAATTAAGAATATGTACCTTTATTTACGATGAAGAAAATCAGAGACAACACAATTAAGTTAAATCAATTTTTAAAGTTAATGGGTATAGTACCAACTGGAGGGCAAGCCAAGCTGATGATTCAAGGTGGCGATGTCCAAGTAAACGGTATGCTGGAAACCCGACGAGGACGGCGACTAGTACCGGGTGATAAAGTGACAATAGAAGGACAGACTTTAGAGGTGAATTTGAACAACAATGAAGACCAAGACGTAGTAATAGATTTTACCGAACAAACCGAGTAAAGGATTTTTATCCCAAATTGAAAAGTTATTCTTTTGCCTTGTGAGTAATGCTGCAAATTTCCAACAAAGTTATTATCCCACAGAGTGATCTTGAAATTAGCGCGATTCGTTCGCAAGGAGCGGGAGGCCAAAATGTGAATAAGGTTTCTACCGCGATTCACTTGCGCTTCGATATTGTGGCTTCATCATTACCAGATTATTATAAACAACAGCTTTTAAAGCTGAATGATCGACGCATCACCCAAGAAGGAGTTGTGATAATCAAAGCCCAAGAACACCGAAGCCAAGAGAACAATCGGGAGTCAGCCTTGAGACGACTTCAAGAACTGATTCAAAGCGCAGTTGTAGTGACGAGAAAACGCAAACCCACCAAACCGACTCGCAGTTCTCAAAAAAAGCGCCTTGACTACAAAAGTAAGCGCGGACAGGTTAAATCTAACAGAGGGCAGGTGACAGATTGTTAAAAATTCATAATTGATAATTCATAATTATGTAATAGAAAGGGGATTTGAACCCAACTAAAGCAAGACTGCTTGGTAGAAGCAGGGGAATCAAACCCTTTTTAATTATGAATTAGGTTGATTTATAGATTAAACTTTGGCAGTCAACTTGGTTAAAAAATCTAACCAGAGAGATAAGACTAATTCCTTCTATTGACTCTGGTCAAGTTCATGACTTAGTTGGTTAGCTTGAGAATAGAAACTATTAGAGGTGAAAAAAGATGAATAAGACATTACTAACGATTTTGATGTTTGCACTCTTACTCTTATTCATCATGTCTCCCTTTGCTGCCCTTGCTAGTTTAATGCTGCTAGTGTTAGTTTCGGCGTTTTTCTCTTTACTAGCGAACTTGTTCCAACCAATAATTGGTGGTGACACTAACCCTAAAAGGTCTTAAAAATTAGGCGGTGCATTAGGATGAACGCCATAACGTACCCTAGAAGCGACGAACTTTGAGCTTAAAAATCAATTTTCATCTTGAAAGAGATGCCACCAACTCGGTTGATTATTTCACTGTCAGCAAGAACTTTCCAGGCAAATCGTTTATATAAACCCACGGCTAGATTTATCGCTCTGGTACTAAGTGATATTGATGGATAAGATGTTTTGGTTACTGCTAACAAATGTGTGAGTAACTGCGTTCCTATACCATTATTTCTATGTTGGGGAAGAATTGCTATTGCTAGTTCAGGAGTGCGATCATCAACATAACCATATCCTTTATTTTCACCTGTCAATAAACGCAGCCATACGGCTCCTAGTGGCTAATTACTACTTTTTAGAATAGCGACGAAGCCACTATCATCTTTACCTCCCCAATTTTTCACATTATTTTGCCAAATCAGGATTATTCATTGCATCCTGCACTGTCGAATTACCTTATTCTACCAGATGGGCTGCTTCATAAAGCATTTGCCAAAGAAAAGGCTCATCTTTTTGTGTGAGTGGACGAATAAAATAATCCATGAGCCAAATTTATGGTAATTTACTCAGTGCTGTGGCTAAACCGTCAATGCTGACGAGATTTTTCTGCTGTTGAAATTCTCGAACTCCCTCTTCACCTTTTTTACTAGCCCATTTTACTAGAGTTTGGCGCTGACCTCGATATTCATAGAGTGGTACGCCAAAACCACAGGAAGTCTGTATTTTTTCAATGTCAGCGACGATAATTTGACGAGTTCCAGGCATCGGCAAAAACAGAGAGTAGAGGGAGTTCCAGTCTGGAGAACTCGGTAAAATCGTCTTTCCTTGACCGTAAAGACGCAAGATACACGCAGGTTCCTCAAAGGCGCAAAACATGAAGGTTATCCGCCCATTTTCTTGCAAATGGGCGGATGTTTCGTTACCACTGCCTGTAAGGTCTACATAACCTACTCGGTGGGGAGAGAGGACGCGAAAGCAGCCTAAACCTTTAGGAGACAGGTTAACATGACCTGTAGAACTCAAGGGTGCAGAGCCAACAAAGAAAAGGTGTTGGGCTGCAATAAAGTCTTGCAGTTCCTCAGTAATACAGTCAAAAAATTTAGACATAGACTGTCTGATTTATATGGGGAGTGGGGAGTTAGGAGTTAGGAGTTAGGAGTGGGGAGTTAGGAACTGTTACTATCTCATATACCTACTAGCCATCTGGATGGCATCAGCGATATCGACATCACCATCCTCGTCAGCATCTAAGAAGGAATTCAGCACAGGATTTCCGCCAGCTTGGGGATTGTGAGCATTTGCACCTGATTGTAAAAAATTCAGCACCAAAGGTACTGCTAAAGGCAGCAATTGTTGAACTATACCAGCATCCAATCCAGTGCGCTGGGCAGCAACTTCAGCTACCTGCTGTTGCATCTCAGGAGAAAACAGCGAATCGACGGCTTCGGGGTTAGGTGAAGTACCAGCATATTGATTCACTAGAGTTTGTGCGGCTTCATTACCATCTGTGGCTTGTTTGTCTTGTAAAGCAGAACGCACCTGACCACCTACAATTGACAAAATTGATTGGATGGTAGACGGGTCTGCACCAGTATGTTGGCTCAACTGCTGTACAGTGTTAACAATATTTCCCAGTTGACCTAAGCTGCCCTGTTGATTAGGATTAGCGATCGCACCAAGAATCTGATCGAAAAGTCCCATAAGTTTGTTTTTCCCTTTATTCTTAAAAAGCTTGCCAAAACTGGCTTGAGTCTTTTGTGTAGGCGGATTTTCGTAAGTCCACTAATAGATTAGAACAGGCAATGGCAAGTAATTTTACCCTAATGTTTTTCTACCACAATCTGATGTGCTCCGGCGTAGCCCGCCGCAGGTCTTACCCTGAGCCTGCGCCGTACCCTTCTCTAGGAGAGGCTGCGCCACCGGGAAGCAAGCTACGCGCAGCGTCTCGTAGAGAACGGCATCGCTAGCCCCAAACCAGTACCATAACGCACTTTAACTTTTCGCTGTCCGGCTAAAAACTCGATAGTATAGCCATGTGCTAGTTTCCTTTAAGGGAAACAGCAGATAGGTAAGAGGATTTATCGTCACAATCATGTTTCGGAAGTCTCGCCGTGCCAAAAATAAGATACCACGAGCAACTTGCTGTGCAGACATCACTCCATAGGGATTGAGTTGACTCTTAAATGGGCCAAGAATTAACTTGCGAATTACACAATCCCCGTCCAATCGCTTCAGGGTAACAATATTTCCTAGCGCTCGTTTGCTGAGTTCATAAAGCGGACTCAGCGCTGGAGAAACTTCCGCCTCAGAAGTATTTACCCAAATTTCCTTCGTTGCTTTTGCTTGTGGCCCGGTTACGGTTGTCAAAAATATATCCATCAACCGTAATGCTGAAAAGGTATTCACTTCATAGGAGGAGTTGATCGCCTCTGGTGTGCGGCTGGTGTAAACATTGACTCCGTGGTTGATAATTAAAATATCTACTTTCTCTAAACTATCCTTCAGATTAGCTTCATTGCCCAGCTGCCAGCGAACCACCTTCACCCCAACTTGCTCGACTAATTTTTCTGGATTAGTGGTTAATGCCACGACTTTAGCATTATTCTTGATAAGTTCAGCCGCTAACGCTTGTCCCAACGCTCCTGATGCTCCAGTTAAAGCGACGGTTTTACCCTTGAGAGACAGTCCTGTACCAAGAATTTTATCCACCAGGGGAAAAACACCACTGTAGTAAGCGTTGACATCATCAAAATGATGCCGCCAATGATAAGACCGATTCACCCACCAAATGGATGGAATTGTCTCTAAAGGTCCGGGTAGGTGGTTGTAGTCTGTATCAATTTTTCCCTGAAAATACCGCACGGACGCGCCATATAAGAAGGTGCAAGCATAAGCTACTCCCAACCATAACCCCTTATGCGGGACAATTAAGGCAATGACTACCAATACCACCAGCAGTAGACTCGACTCTAAAATATCGTGATAGAGTTGGGATTCTTGATAAACTTTTAGGGAAACTATCGATAAATCGCGGCGATAGGCGCTATGGTGTTTGTTGTGCCATTTAGCAAGCCAATTGACTTGGTGACACAAAGCATGGTAGCTATCTCTCAAAACCTCAGCAACTAAAAGTGAAATAAGTCCCCAAGTAGCAAACTGTAAGCTGGCATTTAGCCAAACCCAATTAATTTGTAATCTTGCTTCAATTCCCATCAAGTTTTCAGCTAGCATTTTTATCATGTTTGTCTATAGTTGTTTTTCTTAATCATTCTTTATGATCATCTGATAAAGGTGCCTTAAGGTCGAATCTAGAGCAAATTAAAATCCAAAATGGGGAGCAAGCCGGAAAATCAAGCTACAGTATCATTCAAACGATTGTGAGCGAAAGCTGTTCTGTCATCAAATTTTCACCGTGAGAGCATCCTACGTTATCAGGGTATACACCCAAAGGTAGATAAAGGTGTCTGAGTATAAGCCCATAAGCTCCTTCTCCACGAGACCTACAGAAATGATGCACGAAATTACACCAGTAGACTGAGTATAAGCCCATAAGCTCCTTCTCTACAAAACGCTACGCCAACGTCGCTAACGACGGGAACTGCTAACGCTGCGCTTTTCCAAAAAGAAACTCCAGATGCACTTAAGGCATCTGGAGTAGTAACAGGTTTCTAACATCAATCAATCTTTACCTATGCGATCGCCAGATGTCGTTAGAGTATATACTCAAATTTATTTTATGTCTGATCATCCGCCGATTGAATAGCAGGTTACTTTCTTTTATACCGATGGTCTCAATGCGTCCACAGAATTCTACTAACAAAAGCTGGGTTTAAAATTCTGGCTTGACCAAGGAAACTGTCGAATTTATACTGTTAGTGGCTTAAGGTGGTCTTGGAAGAATTAGTGCGATTCGTTGATTAGTGAATCACGGTATCCAGTCCGGCGCGACCTGAAATGGTCGTTTAGTATGCAGAGCCGTCTTTGCTAAGGGATTCACACCCCTTACCCTCACGTAAAAGACTCTCAGGAGTCCGGTCACGACCTAGTAGGTAACGAAACAGTCGGAGAAAAAACGACCATCGAACGCCATATAAAGGTAAAAGGCGACGCAAGCCCCGACGACCCTTCATTAAAAGAGTACTGGGAAAAACGCCACCAAAAACATGGTAAATCTTGCCTTGATAAAGGCTCCAAGCCATACAAGATAGCGGAAAATCAGAAATGGAAATGTCCATTATGTGGCGAACCTTTATTCAATGGAGACCCCAGGTAAACCAGACGAGCGGAAGAATCCCCACAGTTCGGGTAGGACGCAACGTAATTGTTGCGAGGTGTTCAGAATACACTAACCAGAGAAGAGAAAATGATAAGACACAGTTGCAAAACTAGTGAATCTTGGAAAGCCCTAGCGTGGAAGAAATTCCGCCGAAATCTTTTCCGCCTTCACTCATCGTGTGTACAAAGCTGTTCAAGTTGGAGACAAGCGGAAAGCGCGGTTACTCCAAAAGCTTATTCTTAAATCTACCTCGGCTCGATTTCTTGCAATAAGACAAGTATCACAGTTAAATGCTGGTAAAAAGACGGCAGGTATTGATGGTAAGAAATCCCTCACATTTGAAGGACGATTCATGAGAGTTGCCACGATTACAAACACATGAGCAAAAGCGCAAGCTGAGAACATCGGAAGCTGGGTGCGGTGAAAGTCGCACGCCCAGATTTAACACAGAGGTGCCCCGGATAATACCGGGCATCGACTCTACCAAACCTATGTGCGTAACGTCGCTTTCTGGCTAGCAAATTGATTTTTTTTGACTCATTGCCGCGAGGGTTTTCCAAGAAATAAATTATCCAATCTTGTGGGGTGGGCATCTTGCCCGCCTTTGGTTATTGCCCACCCCACAATAAATAATTGGATATTTTTTTAATTTGTCAGTTCCTAAGTCCGCCGCTATACCCAAAATACTGGTTATAGCGGCGGATAATTCACGTTTCCCCACCAACTACTACATCTCGAATTCGCAGACTCGGGCCAGCACAACCCACTGACAAACCGTTTTGCCCTCCCTTACCACAACCGCCAGATTCATCCCAGTAAAAATCATCACCAAGTGCCTCAATATCCGCTAAAGTTTGAAAGACATTTCCCGAAAGCGTCACATCCCGCACAGGTTCAGCAATTTTGCCGTTCCTAATCATCCATGCTTCCCCAGCACTAAAGGTGAACATTTCCCCATTCGTCATCCCACCCAACCAATTACGGGCATAAACTCCTTCTTTGATATCGGTAAATAAGTCTTTAACTGGCGTTTTGCCCCGTTCAATCCAGGTATTTGTCATTCGCACAATGGGAGTAAAGTGATAGTTAAGACAACGTGCATTACCTGTAGGTGCTTCCTCCAATTTGCCAGCAGTTTCACGAGAATGTAAACGTCCAACTAAAACTCCATCTTTAATTAGTTGAGTAGTAGTGGCAGGTGTGCCTTCATCGTCGTAAAAATAGCTGCCGCGATGTCCTTCTGGATCTGCACCATCAAAAATTTGCAGTTCTTCTGGGCCAAACCGCCGTCCGATGGTCATGACTTCCAGCAAATCGGGGTTTTCATAAGCCATATCGGCCTCAGAAAGATGTCCGAAGGCTTCGTGGACAAATAAACCTGTGAGAATTGGGTCAATGACTACGGTATAAGTATTCCCTTTGACCGATGGCAGAGATAAAGCCGCGATCGCTCTTTGAGCTGCACCTTTGACCTGTTCATCCAAATCAGTTAAATCTTCGTAACCTTTGCGAGAACCAGTAGTTTCCCGTCCAGTTTGTACAGTTTCGCCATTTCTGGCGGTGGCGGCAAAGCGCATTTCCATGTCCACCCAAGATTGCTCGATTAAAGTGCCTTCTGAGGTAGCGATGATCACTTTTTGGGCACTGTCACCGTAACGCACCGAGGTAGTGGTAATCCGATGATCAACGCTTTTGAGCAATTGGGCATAGCGATCACACAATTGTTTTTTCTTCGAGAGTGAGATTTTTCGGGGGTCGGTGCCTTTTAGAGGTAGAATGCACACTGCTTGTACCGGGTCAATGGGTGCAAGTAAAGTTTCTTCATCACCAACCATTCGCGCCGCAGCGATCGCTTCTTCTATACGATCTTTGATTGTCGCCAGTTGGTTAAAGCAGCTCAACCCCCATCCACCTTTATAACAAGCGCGAATATGTCCACCAATGGAGATACCTTCACTGAGTGTTTCTACCTTATCGCCACGCAACAAGATATCAGTCCCTTCTGCTTCTTCAAGGCGAATCATCAGATAATCTACACGCTTTGAGTAGCGCGCGATCAGGTCAGAAAGTAAATTTTGGGCATCAGCAAGTGTAGTCGGCATTTTCAGGTACTAACAATGACGAACTGCATTTATTTTGCAATTATTTGGGAAATTTATGCTAATCAATATTGGAGTTGCCCATGAATCGCTGATCTAAAGGATGGGGAGTAGGGGAGATAATGCCCACCCAATACCCAATACTTCTCTACGAGAGGCTGCGCCAACGACTTCTCTACGAGACGCTACGCGAACGCTCAGTACAAGTGCCCAATACCCAATTTAGCGCGTAGCACTCTAACTCTTAGTACTTCCTTTTTTACGGTGGGTAAGAACTGAATCATGTGCTAAGATAATCAAGTGAGAATAAAATTCGGTTACAGTGTTTGTTTTTAGTATTGACAGGCTTTTCCCTTTTGGTCTTAACAAGCTTGTCTCCGAAATCTAAATCTCTACACACTTATGGTTTTGGAGATAATGCATGTCAATTTATGTAGGTAATCTATCCTACGAGGTCACACAAGAAGACCTTACCTCTGTTTTTGCCGAACATGGTGCTGTAAAGCGGGTTCAGTTGCCTACTGACCGTGAAACAGGACGTCCACGCGGCTTTGCTTTCGTAGAGATGGGTACTGAAGCCGAAGAAACAGCAGCCATTGAAGCTCTTGATGGTGCTGAGTGGATGGGACGCGATCTCAAAGTGAATAAGGCTAAACCCAAGGAAGATAGAGGCGGTTCCTTTGGTGGTGGTGGCGATCGTCGCGGCAATAGTGGCGGTGGCGGAGGATACTCTCGAGGACGCTACTAAACTTTAAGATAAAAAATTCAGTTTTAAGGTCTTAAGGGCAGAATCATTATCTGCCCTTTTTGCGCTCCGGTCTACTGGATGGCTGAAAATTGCCCAGTACCAATTAAGTAGGAGATGAAAATGACCCAAGTATTTGTGGGCGAGAATGAAGGAATTGAGTCAGCCTTACGTCGATTTAAGAGGGAAGTTTCCAAAGCAGGTATTTTTCCAGACATGAGAAAGAATCGTCACTTTGAAACGCCTTTGGAAAAACACAAGCGCAAAGAAGTCGCAAGGCACAAGCAACGCAAGAGAAATTTCCGTCGTAATTGAGAACAAGCAATTGCACTCTCTCATTAGATTCTCCGCTATCGAAGAGGCGATCGCTATACTCCTGCATTTGAATCTAAAGGGTAGATTTTGGCAAAGCCATTACTCACTATTATGGAATGGGCAATTAGATGCTCCCACGGCTAGGGAAATATCGCTACGCTCATTCCCAGTTAAAGCCGTGAGATTCTAGGCTCTAACAGTATTAACAGTTAAAATTTGAACCTCACACGACTGAAAGTAGCGTGATTCCTGCTTCAACGATCTGTGCCTGAATTAGTATTTTGATTAGGATTTACGCGGTCGTTGTGCTGCCTATACCTACCATTAGAGTAGATTGTTCGCGTAGCGGAAGCACCAGAAGGTGGGGACTTCCGCGACACGTTAATTACCACATTTGGCATACATCCACTGCCAACAGCGATTGCAGCCTATTGAGTTGTTCGCCGATATCGAGGCGTTTGGGCAGGAAGGAATGCTGTTACTCCTGCCTCTAAACTCCTCTGGTGATTTGACTCACCTATAGCGCGTGTTTGCAGCAAAACAACTAATAACTGTAAAACACTATATTTCCCTCACAAATTGAGATGTGCTGATCATGGTTTTGTTTTTTGTTCAGTATGATTTACTAGGCTCGGGAGGCTTTTTCCTCTTGATAAGAAAGAGAGCGAATTAACTCCCGAATCACATCTGTTGCTGGTCTCCCCGTGATTGAACAGAATTGTTCAAGCTTCTGTGCCTCGCTTGATGTGAGATTGATTGTAAGTCGTTTAGCAGCCCATTTTTTATTCATGTTTTAAAGAGACAAGCGATATTTTTAAACTACTTCTCTAATATCAATCTTTTAAACTGCTATTACAATGGTATAAGTAATGACATTTACTTTAAGTAATCATGAAGCAGGATATGATATTTGTTTAAGCAAGAGTGAAGAGGTAGGGTATATTCTCAAGTGTGAAGTTTAGCTACTTATAGGGCAGTAATGATAAATATAGCCGTTCTCGTCCCTTGTGAGGTACAAGAACCCCACCCCCAACCCCCTAAGAGCAAGCGAGGAGGGGGTGATGATGTACCTCAGCTGATTAGGAAACGCTATAAAATGTAAAAGGAATATTAAGTAAGTAAAGACAAAAGAAGTATTATCACTAAGTGCGATGGTATCTTAAATAACTAAAATAATTTGGTGAGGCGAGTCAGGAATTTGGCTCTGGTTTTTTTGAGTAGACAAGAATTGCTTCTACCTAATGGTTTACCCAATCTGCTCATCCAAAATTTCTATTCATCGCCAGGTGAAAAAACAAGAATAGTTCAACGGCTTAATACTGCTTCTATTTGCTGTCGCTTCAATATCGGCAAACTAAAAACGTAAAATTTATATTATATTGGCAAATTACAGCTATTTTCAGGTAAGGGACTTCCAAGAAATAAATTACTACTACTTGTGGGGTGGGCGACACGAGAGCCCAGTAACCAAAGGCTCTCGTGTCG
>NZ_JBTYKD010000089.1:0-12329 GCF_054880495.1 Nostoc sp. | reverse complement strand
AAATAAGTGGGTCAAATTAAATATAAAACCTTACTCTGCCTCCGGCTTCCCTCTCCTTACTAAGGAGAGGGAAGCCGGAGGCAGAGGTTTTATCTTATATTTAATTGTGCCTTCCTACTTAAATTAAATTATGGTGTTCAATTTTTCATTAGATCTCTTGCAAAAGTCCCTAACACCCCACTAGAAAATAAATTTCCTGTTTAATAGTTAAAGTTTGCTTGAGTGGACTGAAATATTACATCTATCAAAGGAAACAAATATTTCTTACCCAATTAAGACTCAAGATTTATTGGTAAAATCACAATAAATGTGGTGCCAAAACCTTGGATACTTTCAACTTGAATATGACCCTGATGATGTTCGACAATAGCTTGAGCGATCGCTAATCCCAATCCTGAACCAGTAGCGATCGCTGTTGCTGTATTCCCAGTTGTATGAGTACGTGCTGGATCTACCCGATAAAAGCGATCAAATAAGCGTGGTAGTGCTGACGCTGGAATTCCAACTCCGGTATCACTAACTTTAACTTGCAATTGGGCGCTGGTGTAGCGTAGTCCAGAAACCCGATTTATTCCCTCTATCCGCGCCAATTCCACTTTTACCCGTCCACCTGCTGGACTGTAATGCAAAGCGTTAGCAATTAAATTTGTGAACAGCCGCACCAGTTGATCCCAATTGCCCACAAGGGTAAACCAATTTTCCAGTAATTCCGGGCTAGTTTCCGATGCGGGAGGATCAACTAAGTCTAAAGAAAGGGCGATTTCTTTTTCAGGGACTAACAATTGTTGTTCTCCAACCACCTCCATCAGCAAAGCGTCCATCGGACAAGCTGAAAAAGTATCTTTGCTAATACCACTATCCTGCCGTGCTAAAAACAATAAGTCATTGACTAACTTACCCAAACGCTGCGTTAACCGTTCCACCACCTTTAACTGTTGCCGATACTGCAAAGAAGTAGTCGCTGCTTCTGTTAAATCCAAGTCAGCAAGGGCAACTTGCACATTTGTTTGAATCAAAGTAATCGGACTTCTAAGTTCGTGAGAAGCATCAGCAGTAAATTGTTTGAGGCGTTGATAAGACTCATCTACGGGTTCCATCGCTTTACCCGAAAGAAACCAGCCACTTGCGCCGACAGAAAGCACCATTAACCCAATACCTAGCGCCAAATCAAAAATTAACTGGCGACTGGGTTTAGTGACTTCAAACCAGGGATGACTAACACGCAGATATCCTAATACTTGCCGTCCCACTTCTACGCGTTGTGTGACTTGGCGTAATAACAGTGGCGAATTTTGAATTTTGAATTTTGAATTTTCACTCTCTGCCTTGATTACGCGCACAGTTTCACCAGTTGGGTTGGCATGAATGGGAATATTTAAAGGTTCGGATAAAGTTGACCAAAGTAACTTACCAGTCGGACTAAACCACTCTAGGTCAATGTGGTCATCTTCTACAGTGCCGGTATTGTCACGAAAACTAGCTTCTACATTAATGCGGAATCGATCAGCATGGTTGTTGATTGGCTCAATCACCAAAGATCGCTCGACTATTTCCACTACATGGTTAAGGGTATCATCAATCCGCTCAATTAGGGTATTACGAACGTATAAATAAACGCCACTGGCAAACAGTAATAGTAATACAGCAGTGACGGCAGTGTACCAAATTGCCAGACGGCGGCGAGTAGCCTGAAACATATTTTTTCCCTCCACTTTCCTCCACTTTCTTGATTGAATATCCCTAAATTAAGTATTTATACGACTAAACATTAGCTAAATTTTTGAGTTTTGGTGGTTTTGCTGAGGTGTAATTTTTGGTCAAGAATTATAGTTGTGGCGAAGTAGATTTTCTTGACACTCTTTTATTATTTACAGCCAGGATACAAAAGCTGGTTTTCTTTATCTATCTAAACCTCATCTAAGTTGAGAACCGTAGTTTTCGCCCTCACCCTAAATCCCTCTCCCAGATATGGGAGAGGGACTTTGAAATTCTGGCTCCCCTTCTCCCAAATCTGGGAGAAGAGGTTGGGGATGAGGGCAAATCCTCTTGATCACAGAAGAACTACAGGTTTCAAGATAGACGTGGTTTTGAGTGCATTAGACGTAGGTTGGGTGGAGCGGAGCGCAACCCAACATATATCAGGATGTTGGGTTACGCAAAGCCTCCACCCAACCTACAATTTTTTTGCTGAAAGGCTATCCAATACCCAAATATTTCTTAACATTTGCCAGAACGATGTCTGACGACAAGCCGCTTTGCGTCTACGCTCTGGTTTTCTCTAAATCTTATATGTTCGTGGTTCATTGTGACATAAGTAAGTAGGTGAGAATAAATCAAAGTAGATTAAGTAATGTAAAAAATCTTGATATGAGTTCGTAGTGTTCGCGTAGCGTCTCGTAGAGAGGGCTACCCTGCGGGAACGCTTCGCCAACAGCCCTCAAATTAGGACTAAAGTCCTTACATACAAACCTTGAATTATTCACGCCGCTCTACTTACTCCCCGCGCCGCCTCTTCGAGGACGGCGGGGGGTTGCTGTCGGAAATAGCTCAATAAAAACCTAATTTTAGCGAGAAGACTAAGAGCTAATTTGTCAAGTATATCTTAAACTTCAATGCTCAATACCCTTTACCTAGTTATAAAAGTGGCACTTTAATTCGTATTGGTACAGAAGCTACTGTTTTTCTCAGAGGCGTATTGCTAGACGCAAACGGAGAACCTGTTGCATTTCAAGCGGCGCAAGTAAAGTCACTTTCCGATCCAAATTGGCAGCCGGTTACTTTGTTTACTAACAAAGTGGGTAAGTTTGCCTTGCAAGGTTTTAAGCCTGGTAAGTACGAACTCCAGATGAATAACAATCAACAGAATGTCATCCGCTTCGAGATTCCTCCTAAACAAACTGGAATCTACGATATTGGTACTCTTAAAATCCCTGTTCGTGTGAAATAGACTGATTTTTGATAATCTCACAAGACAAGTTATTGCTATCTCGCGTGCCGACTAGCTGATTATCCCTCAGAACTAACTGCTAAGAACTTTCATGGAGCGATCGCCTGAACATTCCGCTCAAGCCCCATTTAACTTTACTATGTTTATTGTCCCCCAGTTCAATGGGCTACATCTGCCTGCCCTTAGGTCATTATGGCAAAATCTAAAAAAAGCGCTACTCCCACCAATCTCAGCGATCCACAATATTATCTTAACCGAGAGTTAAGCTGGTTAGAATTTAATGCCAGGGTGTTACATGAAGCCTGTGACGATCGCACGCCCCTTCTGGAACGCCTGAAGTTTTTGGGAATATTCAACTCTAATTTGGATGAGTTTTTCATGGTGCGCGTTGCTGGTTTAAAGCAACAAGTAGAGGCGAAAGTTACCCTGTTAACTCCCGATGGGCGAACACCACAACAACAGTTAGACGATATTAGGTCTACTCTCACTCCTCATGTAAAGAAACAGCACCAACATTTTGAGCAAGTACTTCGTCCTCTACTAGTAAATCATGGCATCCATATTCTGGATTACATAGATTTGAATCAAAAACAACGGACTCATCTCAACAGTTATTTTGAGGAACAAGTCTTTCCAGTTTTAACTCCTCTGGCTGTCGATCCTAGTCATCCCTTTCCTTTTATTTCTAATCTCAGTCTAAATCTGGCTGTTGTGGTCAAAAACCCAGACACAGAAGAAGAATTTTTTGCCAGAGTCAAAGTCCCCAGTGTTCTCCCCCGATTTTTACCGATACCGCCGGAGTTGGGAGATCAGAAAAACGACAAACCTGCTAACTGGACTGGTGTACCTTTAGAACAAGCGATCGCTCATAACTTGGAATCTCTATTTCCAGGGATGAACATTCAAGAATATCATCCATTCCGCATTACCCGTGACGCTGATTTGGTCTTAGAAGAAGATGAAGCAGATGATTTGTTATTAGCCATCGAACAAGAACTGCGAAAACGGCGGCTAGGTGGGAGTCCAGTCCGGCTAGAAATTCAGTCCCAGACTCCTGAAATAGTGCGATCGCGATTATTGCATGATTTGGAATTAACCGAAGGTGATCTTTACGAAGTAGACGGTCTTTTGGGCTTGCGGGATTTGATGTATTTTATGTCCTTGCCATTGCCAGAACTCAAAGATCCACCACGCCAATCCGTTGTACCATTACGCCTGCAAAGACTCAGGGAACCGAGTTTAGATCCAAATATCCTGGAGACGGACGAAGGAAAAGACTTTTTTGCTGTGATTCGGGAAAAGGATTTGCTAGTACACCATCCCTATCAATCCTTTTCGGCTACAGTGGTGCGCTTTATTACCCACGCTGCCTACGATCCGAATGTCTTAGCCATCAAGATGACCCTTTACCGCACTTCTGGGGACTCGCCCATCGTCAACGCCTTAATTGCTGCCGCCGAAAATGGCAAACAAGTATCTGTACTGGTGGAATTAAAGGCGCGATTTGACGAGGAGAATAATATTTACTGGGCAAAACGACTAGAAAGAGTTGGAGTTCATGTTGTCTATGGTTTAGTGGGGCTGAAAACCCACAGTAAAACCGTCATGGTAGTACGCCGGGAAAAAGACCGCATACGTCGCTACGTGCATATTGGCACTGGTAACTATAACCCCAAAACGGCACGGCTGTATACAGATTTGGGATTGTTCAGTTGCCGTGAAGAATTGGGTGCTGACATCACAGACTTATTTAATTTTTTAACCGGATACTCCCTGCAAAAGTCTTATCGAGAGTTGCTAGTTGCACCTGTAAATATGCGCGATCGCTTTTTGGCACTAATTCACCGCGAAATCGAAAATGTTCAAAATGGATTTTCTGGACGCATTGTTGCCAAAATGAATGCCCTAGTCGATCCAGAAATTATCGCCACTTTATATGAAGCTTCCCGCGCCGGAGTACAAATCGACTTAATTATCAGGGGCGTTTGTTGTTTACGCCCAGGACTCAAAGACATTAGTGAAAACATTCACATCATCAGCATTATCGGTCGCTTTTTAGAACACTCTCGCATTTTTTATTTTCATAACAACACACAGGAAGAAATCTATATCGGCAGTGCCGACTGGATGCGCCGCAACCTAGATCGCCGAGTGGAAGTAATTACCCCAGTGAAAGACCCTGATATTGCAAAAGATTTGCAAGAAATTATGGGAATTATGCTCGCAGATAATCGCCAAGCGTGGGAATTACAAGCCGATGGCACTTACATTCAACGGCATCCCTATGATGATTCTCCCGAAGCTAATTCACAAAAAATTCTCATGAATATGGCATTACGTTCAACTGGTGTAGCCTCAAACCTGATTGATTAAAAAATAAGTTACTTCTACCTTGACAACTAGCTCAACTTAGTTTTTTTAGAAAACTTTAATTTTTTGAGAAGTTATCTAAGTTATTTGTCATGGGTTTACACAACTTATTCAACCAGAGGATAGAGTCAGTGCTGGCACTTATTCCCATAAACTAGAGGGGTTATTCTGAATAATTTCGTCTTTGCGCTCAATGTTAATGTTATCCTGTGAGCTTTATACCTTGCGTGTTCTAGTAGTTGATGACCACGAACTGACTCGTTTAACCTTACAATTGGTTTTTTCTTGCCAAGAAAATATGCAAGTAGTAGGTTTAGCCAGTAATGGTGAAGAAGCTATAGAAATGGTTAAACGTTGCCATCCTGACGTAATTGTTCTAGATTTACAAATGCCAGTTATGGATGGCTGGAGTGCGTCTAGTCACATTAAAGCTATATCTCCGAACACCCAAATCCTTGCTTACTCCTCAGTGGAAGACGTAAATTTTCCGGGGACAAAGGCAATGTCTAGCTTTGATAACGTTTGCAAGAAAGATGTACCTACAAGTGAACTTATTGCCTTAGTTAGGCAGTTAGGTCAGCATGCAGGAGATGCTTCAGTTGCAGGATAATTAATACAGCTATGTTGCGATCGCCAACTCCGGCTTAATTAAATTCTGGGCATTAGAGGAGATGATAGTAGTGAGGAGCGTCGGTATAGCCTGAAGTTGACGGTTAGACCGACGCAGTTTTTGATAATTTCTACTCTACCGGAATGGTGCGTCTAAATTCATCAATTAATTCATCCAGTTCTTCCAAAGCCTGATTTACGTCAACTCTCAAAGTTCCCAGATTTGGTTGCTCAAGTAGGCTTAACAAGTACTCGCGTTTACTTTGAACTGCGACAATTCGTTCTTTTATAGTCTGTATATCCATTATTTTTTTCCCATCTTTAACTACCTTTAAGTTTAAAGTTAACTCAAAATCCAACATTCTGGGGCACTAAGTACAGAACACCACAAAAAGGGTATGGAATTCAATCATTTTTAGGTTGGTAGAACAAAGTGAAACCCAACATCAAGTCTGAATATTTCCGAACCCCTTTTACGGTGACGTGTACTAAGTAGCTCAACCTAATTAAACATCAAAGGCTCAGGAGATAAATCCCCGACTTTTTAAAGAAGTCAGAGGTCTAAGTATTTTGTATATTTATACCATATACTTACTGACTTAAGTTAATACTCTTCCCTAATTTGTTAGTCATAGCCGATGATAAGAAAACTGAGGTATTAATAATTTATACTAATTTAAACTCATGCTACGCCAAATCTCTTTGGGAACACTCGGTTTAACTATCGGCGGCATATTAACCATCATTGGCTTCGTCGCCTATGCTGCTAATAATGCCACACTCAATCTTGTCGGATTTTTTTACGGCATTCCTCTATTGTTGGGAGGGCTAGCGCTGAAAGCCAATGAACTTAAGCCAGTACCATTTAGCCAAACTACGTCACCGTCAGCATTGATACTGCGCCAGCAGCAAGCAACTGATACTCAAAATAAAATTCGCAAAGACATCACCCGATATCGCTACGGTCAAGATGCTCATTTAGATACAACACTTTCTTTTCTGGGTTTGAGTCCCACAGACCAGGAACGGCCAATAGTCACAGCGTTGCGAGAAACAGAAGTTAATGGAAGCTATGCCCTAATTTTAGAATTTGATTCACCGCTAATACCAATTGATGTATGGCAAAAAAAGCAGGAAAAAATGACCAACTATTTTGGACCTGGATTGGAGATTGAAATAACGCAGCTATCTGAAAATACAATTGAACTAGCACTGATCAATACTGAAAAAGAGTTAATAGTCAATAGTCAATAATATCATTAGCTCTGAAACCGTGTGGAAAAGGGGTTTTTTCTTTTTCCCCTTGTCCTATAGAGGTCATAATATCTCCGATGTGGTTCGTAGGCGAGAAAAAAGTATGAGCAAATATCGAATTTTAAAATCTGAGCAAAGTTATACTTTTAGTCAATACTTTTTGTTGCCCAACCCAACAATAGAAATAGTGGCTGAGTTTGACTACAGCTACGATCGCACAGAGCTAGAATTACCAAGATACTTTGCTGAACTGAGCTATTTAGAATTTTTACAAAATTATTTGCAGCGTAGTATAAAGCTTTTTAACCCAATCGCTGAGATATCAATACGGGAATTTTTAATCGCACCTATTCTTGCTGAAATATGCGCTCAGACAAAGGCTCAACTATATAGTGAGTATCCGATTAATGTCAACGAAAAACTCAAAGGCACTTTAGATTATTACTTACATAAATCCAACTCCCTATTGGTGATTGAAGCAAAACAATCAGATATCAGAAGAGGGTTTACACAGCTAGCAGTAGAATTAATCGCTCTTGATCAGTCGCTAGACCATGAAAAAACTATTTTATATGGAGCAGTTACCAATGGAGATGACTGGAAATTTGGTACTCTTGATAGAGAAGATAAGCGGGTTGCAGAAGATATTAAACTTTACCGTGTTCCTGAAGGTTTAGAAGATTTGGTACGAGTGCTTGTAGGCATCCTTTCATCTGAGAGTTAGAGGCGATGCATACAGTGGTAAACTACGCATTGCTATAAGTTCTCTAACAGACTTTTAAGGAATCGTCGAATTTACACATTTTCTTATTAACTACTTACCAAAAACTTACTTTTCCAAACGAACTGCATACCACTGCAAATATTGCCCAGGAGCAATATCTAATTCGCAACTGGTGTCGATTAAATATTGTGCTTGCGCTTCCACTGTATCAAACTTTTGCAAGTCCGGCGGCAAATCTGGAATTATGAGTTTTTGGAGAGTTGTTTTAAGCTTTTCTAATAACTCTGATGGTGTCATAAATTGTTCGGATTTATTTGTTTCTAGAACAACAAAGTGATCTTGCTGATACATTAATGAGTCTGGCATTTTCAAGGTTTAGTGAAGGTAAATAGGTTTTAATTTATTTTTTGACATACTCCCCCGTTTAGAAAACGGGGGATTCTGAGGTCAAACAGCAATTGCAGGCACTGCCCGACTTACATTACTTAGCTCAACAGTCGATGCCCCGACTGCAAGAATTATTTTAGCGGCGTTATCATCACGACCATTCACGGACTGACATGATGGACAACGCCACTCACTGACCGATAAATCCAGAGTTTCTAAAATGTGTCTAGGGTAACACCTGTCGTACCCTTCGGGAAGCAAGCTATGCGTAGCGTCTCGTAAAGAAGGGTCGAAGTAGCGCTCACGCCGAAGTCTTGCCTAACCCTACCAGCATCTTAGCAAGATGCTCCCACTACTTTTATAAAACTATGGTTCTCAGAATAGATGTGGTTTAGCTGTATTCTGAGCGCACTTTGGCAATTGCTTTGCCCTGTCTGACTAGGTTTCCAAACTAAGTCCAAAACTCAATAATCAAGGTCTGCATTTACAATTTTCAAAAAAATCGCAATTTCACTTTAATAATGGGGAAATATAAAAGTAAGATTTCCTCAGATCACCATAGGCGAACAAAAAGGTAACAATTGCCTTCGTGTTCCAATTATAGATTGTCTATGCAACTTAGTTATCTACCCCTTGCTTGGCTCAGTAACATTGAGCAGTCTATTGTCAAAAAACAGTTGATTGCCAAGCCATACACACCTTTATCGCAAATCCGGGCATTGACGAAAAGAGCGATCGCCCCCATACGATTGAGTTGCACAGCCTTTTTCAAGATAGTCCCTCAAGTGGAAGCCAACTCATGTCAGGCATAAGCTCATCTTCTGCTTCTCCCCTAAAACCACTGATTCTAGTGGCTGATGATGACAAGACCAGCCGAGTATTGCTACGTAAAATTATGGAAGAAGAAAAATATCGAGTGGTCGCGGTCAATGATGGTAAGCAATGTTTAGATGCTTACCAGACTATTAAACCGGATATAGTTTTGCTAGATGCTGTAATGCCTGTGATGGATGGCTTTACCTGCTGTCACCAGTTGCGCGAGATTGCCAGGAATCAGAGAAGATCAGCCGTTGCAACCTTTGATACTGACTCGCGCCTTAATAATATTGTGATCTCCCAGATGTGGGAACGCACTCCCATATTGATAATCACATCCTTGGACGATGAGGAATCCGTAAACCGTGCTTTTGAAGTAGGGGCGACTGATTACGTCACTAAGCCAGTTAACTTCGCTGTATTGCGCCATCGGTTAAGCCGACTGGTACAGGAAGCGCAACTTTACAAACACTTAGAGGCAGTAACCCAATCTTTGCAGCATCTCGCCAATGTAGATGGCTTAACTGAGTTGGCAAATCGTCGCCGCTTTGACGATTATCTCAATAATCAGTGGATTGATCTCATACAAAAGGAATCTCCCTTGTCAATGATTTTGTGTGATATCGACTTTTTTAAATTTTATAATGATAAATATGGCCATCCTGCTGGAGATATCTCTTTACAAAAGGTGGGTGCTCTCTTAAGCCTTAAGGCCCAAAAACATCAGGATTTAGTAGCGCGTTATGGTGGCGAAGAATTTGCTGTGATTATGCCATACACCCCTGCATTTGGCGCAGTTCACGTTGCCGCAGCGATACAAGCAGGAATCAAAGATTTGCAAATTGTTCATGAGGGTTCGCCGGTGAGTCAGTATCTCACCCTCAGTATGGGCATTGCGACTGTTGTCCCGACTTGGGAATCCTCACCTTCAGATTTGATTGTGCTGGCAGATAAGGCACTCTACCAAGCAAAGAACGGGGGGCGCGATCGCTTTATCTCAAGTTCGTAATTGTCATTTGTCATTAGTCATTGTTCATTGGTCATTTGTGAATGCCCAATACCTAAGAAGGATAAACTGGGAGTGTGAAGTGGAACCATGCTCCGTTATTGGGGGCAGAGTCCACCCAAATTTGACCATAATGTGCCAGGATGATCCGTTGGCATAAACAAAGACCAATGCCGTAACCTTCTGTACCTTCATCCCGTTGCAGGCGGAAGTGGTTTTCAAAGATGCGATCGCGATTCTCTACAGGAATACCAGGCCCAGTATCGCCAATAGTAAACTGAACTTTTTGGGTAGTGCGGTGCAATCCGGCAACGCTAATCTTGCCACATTCTGGGGTGTATTTGATGGCATTATCCAACAGATTTACTAACACTTGGCGGATGCGTTCTGGGTCAGCATATACATCAGGTAAGTCATTGGGAATATCTGTTTCTACTTTTTGGGATTTGGCGGTGTAGCGATCTCCGAATTCTTCCAGTACATCTAAGCAAAGTTGACCTAGCTGGACTTTTTGTGGTACAATACGAAACTCTATATCTTTGCCACAACCTACCTGCAAAAGATCGGCAATCATCCGCTCAATAATCTTAGTTTGATTCCGGGCTTGTTTTAATAAATGTGCCGTAATAGATGGTTTGAGGCGTTGGAATTCCCCTGTGTCTAAATTGTAGTTAGATTGGAGAGTTTCTATGGCGATCGCGGCAGCAGTTAACGGATTACGAAGATCGTGTGCCAGCATCGCAATCACCCGATCTTTAAAATGTAGCTGCTCTTGGAGGTGATCTTTTTCCTGTTTCAAGCTAAAAATTTCGTCTGAGAGTCGGATTAGTTCGGCAGAAACAGCCACTGAACCGATTGTGGATTTGGGTAATGTCGTCCTAGCATTATCATCTAGACGTTCCTGGAACTCTGACTGTAATTTTAAGTAGGCGTCTACAGCAGCTTGCCAGCGAGGCCACCAGTTTTTCAATTGCGCTATGATATTACTCCCAGCTAAAATCTGTCGTGGTTCAGGATGGATCTTGATTAAAGCTGGCGTTGCGATCAATTTAAAGTGTTCAGCTAAGTAAGGTTGTTGCCCAATATCGATAATTTGAAGTTCAAAACTATACTCAGCCTGCAATTCTTTTAAATAAGCACGTATTCGCTGCACATGTTGTCGGGACTTGGGTCGTCCATCGACAAACAATAACAGCTGGAGTGGAGCTTCAGAATAAATAGGCTGATCCTGGGAAACTTGCATGTAATCGTGTTTCAGCACTCGTAACAACCCGGTGACGCTTTACAGAAAGTAAAATGGACTGACGGTTGTCGATGGTCGTTGTTTTTTCTTCAATTTAATATCTATTTTAGATTTTGATACTCTGATCAGAGCCGCGTTTTTGACATCAGACATATCTTTTTGCTGCCTTTTGCCCCTTTCTTTTTGGCTAACTTCATCTCCAAAAAACACCCTTGCCCTGAATCCAAATTTTCGCCAGAGCTAGCAGGTGAAAGGTCTAATGTTATGTAACATCGGCTAGTGCAGCACCATGTCAATTCGAGTTCTAGCTTTGAACAAGCGATGCCTACGGCGGGCAAAGCCTACGCCCAAGCAAACGCAAATTGGATCTAATCTATCGGGGAGCTGTTAACTAGAGTGTTTTCTCAACCGCCAGTGCATTCGATGAAGTGTCTTTTTTGCCTCTACCCAATCATTGGTAGGATTGGGAAAACAGCCATAGCTAACAGATACTAGGGAAACTGCTGCGACACTTGATTGCTTTGTATATAACCCCAGTCGCCAAGAATAACGAACTTACGCTAAGTTCCTGGAATTGCTTAAAACTGGCATTTTCCAGCTATTGCCTTACTCAGCTTACCATCGTCAGATGAATAATATCCAGAACCGATTGTCAGCCAGCGTTAGCAAACTTGATCTATTCCCCTCCTTGGATGAGGCTAAGGGGGGCTTTAGTCCTAGTCTATCACCTCAGTTGCTTGGCGTAGGCTTTGCCTAACCCAACATCCTGATATATGTTAGGTTGCGCTCCGCTCCACCCAACCTACGTCTAGGTCTAATGCACTATTTTAGCCTAGAGGGTCCACTACGTGCATTTCAAAAATCAAATACTAGTCCTAATAGTAGTCTGCCACATTAATTTTGCTCAGTTCCTAGTGGTGGCTCTAACCTTGATCTAAGAAATAAATCCCAAAATCGCAAAACTCATATCTAG
>NZ_JBTYKD010000088.1:0-7567 GCF_054880495.1 Nostoc sp. | reverse complement strand
CAATTAGGGTAAACGCAAATCTGCTGCGATCGCATCTAAATAAGGTTGAAAAATAGCCAAGTTTTCCAGTTTCTCAAACTTACCTGTTTGCGTACCTGGAGCAAAGCCAGTGGTCATTACGTAAACTTTACTACCACCAAAGGCAACATACCTGATACGTTGCTCTTGTACTCCCCCTTGTTGGTTGAGTCCGGTGAACCCGTAACGGATTCCCTGAAGCTTACCAACAGGTACTGGTTGCGGTGGATAAGCTGAGAAAAGAATCTGTTTTCCATATTCACTCTGACGAGCTTTCAGAAAAGCAGCGTAGTCATCTGCAACCCAAGCCTTGAGTGCTGATAATACGTGGGTTTGGTATTTATAACTTTTGTAGTCCACTTGGGAACCAGTTGGAATACCAGCTGCTAGAAGTTTCTTTTGGAAATCCTCATTCTTTGCTAGTGGATAAATGTTAATCTCAACTGTACCCAAAAGTTCCCCTTTGGAAGAAACACACAATAAAGGTGCATTTCCCTTACAAGCAGCGACTTGCCAGTTAGTTGGAGCAGCAGCATTTCCCAGGATTTTCTGCCAGATATTTCCCTCATTAGGGTTGGGAAGTTTTGCAACAGCAGAGGATTTTACTACTGTGGGTGGATAAAATTGGGGGAGAATAAATTTTCCTACCAGTGGTATTGACACCAGCACAATAGAACCTATTAATAAATGATAAAGTCGTAACATTTTTAGGACTTACGCAAAAGTACACACGGTAGGGGCAATACCCTGCGGTCAGCTAAAGCTACATGAATTGCCCCTACGTGAAAATCATTCTTTTCGGCTATTGTTTGCGTAAGTCCTGATTTTATTGAAAATCTAGAGTCAAGAATTGCAGACTGACGATATCTACAAGACTTTATGGGTATAGAGGAAGAATACATTTAAATTGCTGCGAGTTCCGCAAATGGAATCTCAATAAACTATAGCGCTTCTTTGTGGAATCAGGTAGAAGTGCATAGCGGTGCATTCAAACACATGGCTATTTAACATAAAAATGGAAAGGACAGAAGTTAAGTTTACCTTGCTTCTATCCCATTTAGGATTAGTTACCGTTCACAAAGTCAAGCAAGTGGCTATGCAGGCACCATTTTCTTTTGATATCTGATCCAATGGCTACTTGCGCTGCTAATTTTTAGGAGTATTACTCATAAATCCAGAGCGTAGTCCAGCAGCCGCTTCCCCAACCGCCTGCTTCGCCTTATCTACCACTGCTCCGGTACCAAAGAATTCATGAGTCACGCCGTTATAGTTAGTTGCCTTTACAGGGGAACCCGCCTCACGCAACCGCTTGGCATAAGCTTCTCCTTCACTACGCAGTGGGTCAATTTCTGCCGTAATCACGGTTGCAGGTGGCAAACCGCGCAGGTTTTCTGCTCGCAGTGGTGAAGCATAGGGATTACTCCCGTCAGACTCACTGTTTAGATATTGGCTCCAGAACCACATCATCATCGGTTTATTGAGCGGCTTGGCGTTGGCATTCTCTTGATAGGAGGGTGTGTCAAAGGCGTAATTGGTAACGGGGTAGATTAGCATCTGATGCACAGGCATCTTACCAGCTCGATCACGTGCCATTAAGCAGGTGACAGCCGCCAAGTTGCCACCTGCGCTCTCGCCGCCGACTGCAACCCGCTTAGGATCGCCGTTGATTCGGGCAGCATTCGCCATAACCCATTGAGTTGCAGCATAAGCATCTTCTGCCGCCGCCGGAAACTTATGTTCTGGGGCTTGGCGATAGGCGACAGATACAACCATACAGTTAGCTGCATTAGTTAAAGCGCGGCACGATGAATCATAGGTATCTAAATTGGCGATTACCCAGCCGCCACCGTGGAAGTAGACCAACACGGGGAAAGGTCCCTTTCCCTTTGGCAGATAAATACGCGCTAGAAGATCACCTCCCGGTCCTGGTATAAGTTGATGGTTGACATCCCCAACCATTTCCACCGCAGGTTTACCAGCTTTGGCAAGCACGCCCATAACTGCATCTGCCACAGTCGGGGTGTTGCGAGCATTCATGGGCGACAGTTTCTCAATGGGTGGTGCGTTAAAAGAGCTAAGTTCATCTAGGACGGCTTTCATTTGCTTGTTAGGCATGGACACCGCCTCTGCTGACTTTGCCAAAAGTGGGCTACCTAATGCGATCGCCGCCAGCCCTGACCCTGCTAGCGTGGCAAACTCTCTTCTCGATATTTTATGATTCACAAATTTCTCCAAAAAGCACCATAGCAGAAGTACAACTAAGTCTGACTAGTTTTTCTATCCAATTCCACGCGTAGGCGTAGCCCCTCGTAGACATCGCAGGCAAGCTCATCTGAACCATTGCATCATTAGGCTGTCTGATACAAAAGGCTCAGATCGCACTAAGCTTACTTATGGATGGCATTGAAGAGACTTACTTAACTTTTTAAAGTACCTCATCAGTATTAATCTTAAAAAGCTAGAAGCAATCCTGCCTCTAGCATTAGTCAGTAATGCCTAAATTATTCAATCGGAATAAACTATTGCTAAATGCAGATGTAATTATGAATACAAAAGAGTTAAGCAAAGTGGTATTTGCTCTGTTTTGGCTGTTTGGCTATTAATTTAACTCAAGATTAGAAATCCACCCCTATAACTCCTAATACCAATTCTCCATGAAGAGGCATTTACTATTTATTAAACGAACCGCAAAGTACGCAAAGTACGCAAAGTAAAGAGATCAGTCAAGGAATTAATTATTAACTGAGATACCCCATGCCTAAAGGCAGGGGGTTCTAACTCACTACGCGAGTTTCGTTTACCCTCACAGGATCCGACTCCTCACGAGCTATTAGATCACTGAACATCTGCTCTAACCGATTATTGCTAATAGGTGACTTAGAAAAAAGTCGCAATTCTCGCAGATTGATTTGACCCATCTTGCCAACCGTCCAGTAGGGATTTCTCCATCCCTAGCCAACCATTTCTAGCTAGCTGGATTGACAAAGTTTCTGTTTTTGGATCAATGTAACGGCTCAGGTAAGCAGATAAGATATCACGTTGCATCTTTAGCCCACAGACAGAGCAATGATGAACACGTTGAGATAATGATTTTTTCTGCTTATTACCACACAGGCAAGTTTGAGAGAGTGCAGTTTTGTGAGTCGAAAACATTAGAACTGTACCGCCAGCATTTTCAGCTTTGCGCTTCAGTTCAGATTGGAAAGATGCGGGTGATTTAAACCCTATAGATTTACCCCAGTTTTTCTGCCAAGCAATGACCGAAACTTTCTCGGTTTTGATATGTTTACCGAGTTTCAAAGTTTGATTAACTAGCTTGCCATGAGATGATTTACGTTGAGCCGCTTGTTTACGTTCTATCTCGCGTTTTTTGGCAGCAGTTTTTTTATAACGATTAGATTTATTCCATCGTTTTGAACCTTTTTTAACTGTGCCTGTGGGATTGAAATTATCAGGATTATTAGCGCGGCGCTGCCTATCCATCTTGCGCTGTAATTGTCTAATCTTCTTTTGTTTAGAAGTTAATTCCTCAGCGAAAGGAGTCCAGATAGTCTCTTCATCGCCAACAATTGCAACAGTCGATACACCCAAATCAATACCAACAGTACCATCACTGATAATATGTTTAGGTTTTTGATAGGGTTCACCCTCACAAATTAGCTGTGCAAACCAATAGCTTTTTTGATTAAGAATACGACGCACTAAGCGAACATATTTAACCTTTGAATTTAAACCGTGCAATATTACCGGGTCATTGGTAATAATGCCAGATAGCTTTAATTTTGACCATTCAAGACCATTACCAGTCCAGCGAATGCCTTGTTTGTTGGTTTTGCCTTCTAAGGATGCGAATTGACCTTTTTGTTTAAATCTAACTTTTTTAGCCTTACCGAAAGCCATTCGATCTATTGCCTTAAAAGCTCTAGTGGCTATTTTTTGAATTGTATTAGCGTCAAGGTGAAACTTAATCCAGACGCTTGCAATAGCCGTTTTGTTGGCAAAAGATTGTAAATCATAATCACTAAAACGATATGCTTCCCTTGCTTTTTGGAAGGCTGTAGACTTGGCTTTTTTATCGTTTTTATCCATGAGTCTGGCTTGTTGGTAAAGTTCAGAATCCCTGACCAACTGCAATCGTTTTTTACCTTCAGACAATACAGCATTATATAGTTGTCTTCCCGCTTCCAATCTGGCAGCAAGAACACGAGTATCCTTAGATGTTGTTATTAACGGTACTTCTGTAACGAAACTAGATGTTTTCACTACCTTCGCGGAGCGTGTAAGTTTACAGAGAATTGGTATAAATGCCCCATTAGCTATGGTCAAACTGCGCTAAAATCCTTTCTGCTTCCTCACACAGCACCTCGTGATATTCACCGTTACTAGCCAGCAAACCTCCCCATTGATTGATATCACCAGTATTATAGTGCAACAGAGTGCCGTCAAAGTGGGTAAATTTACCACCAGCTTCTGTTAAAATCAGTTCTGGGGCTGCTATATCCCAATCTTTGGGCGCAGACTTACCGGAAAGGGAAATGTAGATATCTGCCTGTTGCTCGACAATGGTGGCGATTTTGCAGCCTACACTACCCACAGCTTTCTGATTTTGACAGGGTAATTTTTGTAGTAAGTAATCTAAGCGTTGATTGCGGTGAGAGCGACTAACGACTAAGGTTAAATCCTCAACTCGTTTACCTGACGACACTTTTAAAGGAACAGAACCATCACGGGTTTCGACAAATGTACCCCCGCCTTTGGTAGCGTAATATAACTTTTCTGTCTCTGGTACTGCCACCACTGCCAACACTGGGCGGGTTTCCTTGACTAAAGCAATGTGAACAGCATAGTCTCCAGTTTTTTCAATAAAGTCTCGTGTGCCATCCAAAGGGTCAATTATCCATACCCAAGGGGCGGAAGGCTCTGCTACACTAGTTGGCGATTGGTAAGTTTCTTCACTGATGTAAGCAAAATCTTCGTTACCTAAAGCTGCTTGTAGCCTCTGCAAAATATATTGACTCACAGCTACATCGGCAACGGTGACAGGCTCATTTTGTTTATATTGTACTTCTAAGTTAGGGTCTTTTATGGTGCCGTGGTAATACGATCCCAGTATATCTGCTGCACCCCAACCTACCTCACGAGCGATCGCTAATATTTCTTGTAAGTCTTTCATTAATTTGACCTGATCTAAAAATATGTATAACCTGATTAGAGGCGCACACCGATGCTTACTTAGTTTAACTAATTATTAATTCGCAATTGCAAGTCTTTAATTACGAATTAGGTTAGGAATAACAATTAAATAAGATACACCTCACCCTCAATCCCTCTCCTTAGAAAGGAGAGGGAAGTTAGAGACATGATGAAGGTTTTGCATTTTATTTAATCTATGTTCCTTAGCGTAGCCTTAGCGAGTCAACAAGTGTCATTACGAACTTGTACTGAGCGCAGCCTTTCGTAGAGAAGTAAGCTGTTGGACATTTAACTTGCATATTACCTGGAAGTAAAAGTCTTGTGGGGTGGGCATCTTGGCCGCCCTGGTTATGCAAATTAAAAGTACATTAGCTTATTACGAATTATTTTAAATCCATCCAGCGCCGGGTGCCAAAAAATTTACAGGAATCAGCAGCAATATTAGCTGCCAGTGCCAGTGCATCAATAAAACTTTCGTTTAAAATGTAATCACAGAAAGCACCGTGGAAAATATCTCCAGCCCCTAACGTATCAACCGCTTGAATCTGCGGCACATCTACGATACCAGTTTTACTACAACTCAAGTATTCAATTGGTTTTTGTCCGTGGGTAATGGCGATGTGAGCAATCTCAAATCCACCCAGATAGGTAAAAACGTCTTCTCTAGTCTGGCAGTTGGGGGGATAAAAATTAGCCGAACAGATAGCATAATCTACAAACGGCAGAATTTGCTCAAATCCAGGTTTCCAACTACCACCATCAATTACCACTGGGATATTCTTGGCTTTAGCCATTTGGGCTATGGAATAACTAACCGCCATCTGATGTCCATCAATCAGTATTATATTGACATTTTGCAAAATATCTGGCGGGATAGATGCGCTGCTGGCTTGAGTTTTGACAGCATTGATCGAAACCACAGCTCGCTCACCCGTGGCTTGAGTGACAATGATTGAGGATACAGGCGGTGCTAAATCAGTGCTAGGCTCAAGGTCTGCGATCGCAATTTTGTAATTTGCTAAATCACCGCGAATTAGCTGCGTCATGGGGTGAGAACCCACCACACCTAAGACTGTAGCTTGATTACCTAAATAATTGAAAGTCACAGCTGCGTTTGTAGCTGGGCCTCCTGCCGCTACAGTATAGTCAGTAGCAACAATCTTCTGATTATTCTTCGGGGCAGAGTCAGCAAGGTAAATCAAATCTAAGGTTACTAAACCTACAAATAACCCATGATCCGATTTTGGACTTCGGCTCCTCTCCGAGACGCTAGGCGAACGCTCAGTCCTTCCCTGCGGGACGCTACGCGTAGCTTGCTTCCACGAAGTGGTACGACAAAGCTCAGGAACCATCGAACGATTTTGAATTTTGGATTTTAGATTATCATTTGTCATATATGTTCGCATAGGTGCATAAATTATTATTTTTAACAGACGCGATTAATCGCGTCTCTCCAAACTCCTGTACAGACGCGATTAATCGCGTCTCTGCTCCTAACTCCTAACTTTCCCTCATGCAAACCGATCCAAAACCAGGAACACTTTACGTTGTCGGCACACCAATTGGCAATCTGGAAGATATAACCTTTCGGGCGGTGCGAATTTTGCAGACTGTGGATATCATTGCTGCGGAAGACACCCGTCACACAGGGAAACTACTACAACATTTTCAAGTTAAAACACCCCAGGTAAGTTACCACGAACACAATCGTACCAGCCGCATCCCCGAATTATTAGAGCATTTAGTTAACAATAAAGCGATCGCTCTGGTGAGTGATGCGGGAATGCCAGGAATTTCCGATCCCGGATATGAACTGGTGAAAGCCTGTATTGAGGTGGGAATTCCGGTAGTTCCCATTCCTGGCGCTAGTGCTGCAATTACTGCTTTGAGTGCAGCTGGACTACCAACGGATCGGTTTGTCTTTGAAGGCTTTCTCCCCGCGAAAAGTCAACAGAGACAAGAACATTTAGAATCTCTGCAAACAGAATCTCGCACATTGATTTTCTACGAATCGCCCCACCGCTTGCGAGATACTTTGCAAGATTTAGCAGAGGTTTGGGGAAGCGATCGCCAAATTGTGCTAGGACGGGAGTTAACTAAATTGTATGAGGAATTTTGGCGGGGGACAATTGCCGAAGCGATCGCTCACTACAGCCAACGAGAACCCCAAGGTGAATATACATTAGTCGTGGCAGGAATTCCTCCCAGTCAGCCCCAACTCACACAAGAGGAATTGAAAGCCGAATTGAAACAGTTAATTACTCAGGGAATATCGCGATCGCAAGCTAGCCGTCAGTTAGCAAAAGCGACTTTCCTTCCCCGTCGCCAACTCTATCAACTAGCTCTTTCTATAGTC
>NZ_JBTYKD010000087.1:0-36422 GCF_054880495.1 Nostoc sp. | reverse complement strand
CATTGCTAGCTGCCCCTAAACTGGTGATTTGAAAATCACTAGCCTTACTAAAACCCCTTCCCACAGCAGAAGTAATGGCAGTAAAGGTGGTCTTATCCAGAACAATTTTGTCCCCTTGAGAGTGATTGAAGTCAGCGATCGTATCAATACCCACAGTAGCGCTATTAAAGGCAGCATTGGTGTTGAAGAGGAAAGAGTCTGCACCCATACCACCCACAAGAGTATCATTGCCTTTTCCACCAATCAGAAGATCATTGCCAGTACCGCCCTGGAGTAAGTCGTTACCACTGTTGCCATTGATGGTGTCATTACCCCCTAGACCATTAATCACATCGTTGGAATTGTCAAACCCGGCAATGTTGTTGTTCAAGTTATTGGGGATGGTGACGCTGGAGTGGGGAGCTTCGTATGCACCAATATCAATCACTGCGGTGCCATTACCATCGCCATCCTGGGGAACGTTCTTAGTGATGCTATTGAAGGCATTAGAACCAGCATCAATCGCAGGACTTCCAGGTTTGAGCGCAAAATTCGCGTGGGCTGCATCAACAAATTGGGGATCTTTACCCAAAATATTCCGCAATCCTGTAGCCTTTAAATTATCTGAAGCTTGGAATTTATTCGAGTTATAAACAAGGTTGTGGTCAAAGTTGACATTCGTAGAATAGTTAAGAACATTCGCCGCTTGATTGTCGCTGGCATACATAATATTGTTCTCGACTGTAACATTCGCTGAGTAATTGACTTTAATCTCTCCGGTATTAGTGACAACCCGGCTATTTTGGTAAACTGTATTGTTGACAATATCTACATTTTTTGCTGCAAAAGCGTCGATGCCAGAGTTGCCATTGTTGTAGACTATATTATTCGCAATTAAGGTTTTGCCTAGATAAGGTGTTCCATCTTTAGTCTGATTAGTAGTATCAAGCATAATCCCATGTCCTTCAGTGATTTTGCCTGCGACACTCCACGGGACCAAACTTTGATTATCGTAAACAATATTGTCTTCGATAATCATTTTGTAATCAGTCGTATTGTTATCAAAGTTAAAACTGCGATTAAGACCCAATCCCTGAGCACCATAAGGTGAATACCAAGCGTTTCCAGACACAATGTTTTTCTCAAATGTGATGTAGTCTGAATCCATAGCTCCGATGCCTCCACCTGGAAAGTTACGGACTGTGTTACCAGAGATGACAATGTGATGAGAATTAGTACCACCTACTCCTTGTGCATTTGTCCAGCTTTTAATTTCAATTCCACTGGAATTAGTTAAGGGGTTGTTGAGATTATCCTTCTGTTGTAAGGCATATTGTAGAGTGATGTTTTCCCGATTGCCTTCTAGATCAAGTCCTTCAACCCGGACGTAGGAGGAACTAAATATATTAATGCCAGCTCCGGTTGTTTTTATCGTCGGCGTAGCCCCGGGATAAGCTTTTATTGTTGTCCAGTTATCTGCTGAACCATTAAAGTTAAAAAGCGTAAACCCTTTGTCATAAGTTCCGTTCATGACATAGAGTGTGTCGCCTGTTTTCATCCGATACACTGCTGTGCCCAAGGTGCGAAACGCAGTTCCTTCATTTAAGCCGTTATTGTTATCATTGCCTGTTCCAGAAACGTAGTATGTGTTGCCAGCCATAGATTTACTCCGAATGTGTGTAAGGTGAATTGGTAGTACAGTCTCAGCAACTTTCTTCAGTTACTAAGTAGTTATTTGAATCGGTGATTTGTCTGGACTTTTCACGACAGTCACAGTTATCCGAACGCGATTTGAAATCGCATCAGTTGTAGAAAGGCTGTTGTCAAACTGAAAATTTTTCTCCTGTCAACCGTTGATGGTTAAACCAGGGATATCGATACTGTTAATCGTCAGGGTTTTGTTGAGGGTGAGATCGGACGATTAGTGCATAGATACTTCGCCTCCGGGCTTGTCGTCAGATATTGTCTGATTAACAAGGCTGGATGGAGTCGAATTGAATTGTATCTTCATCTGTAGCAACCGCGATTGCTGCTCTTTGCGAGCTAGCTTTCCTATCTGCTATATTCGATACGGTAATCATATTTGGCATAGGAATTCCTCTGAACTTTATCCGTTGTCTTAGGTCAGGAGGTTGCTAAATTGGTATGGTAGAATGCAGCCTTGGCTAATAACTGGGGACTTAAAGTTACAGTGGTAAAAGTTAAATTGATTGAAACTTTAGTCGGTTGACCCCTTAAGTTAAGGGAACTAATCTAAGAACTTAGTTGAACCTGTTGTAAGTGGTGTAACTGAGCTTTGTGGACTTATGTCTTAAAACTAACCTTTACAAATGGTGCTTGTTATCAGCAAATACGCTGAATTTAGTTATTCTTTTTACAGAAAAAAGGGATTTTCACCTAAAATTCGTGGTGAGTGCTATTAATTTCCAGACTGATATGGAGATGGAGGGGGCTTTGTGCGAAGATTTGATGAAGTTTCTCTAAATATTTTTAAAGAAGCGATGCCTTGTCTACCAGACGCGATGAGCCGAACTTCTCCCTTGGCGTAGCGTCTGCTAGACATAGTTCATCAATCTTTGAGATAGTTTGGTTTGATTGCCCCGACTTACTTAATCTTTATAATATGAACACTGAAATAAACTTCAGAATACCTGTTGCTTTAACCATTGCTGGTTCAGATAGCGGTGGCGGTGCAGGAATTCAAGCTGATTTACGTACCTTTGCTTTTCACTGTGTCCACGGTACTAGCGCTATAACTTGTGTGACGGCACAAAACACTCTAGGAGTGAAGAGGGTTGATGCCATGCCAACAGAGGCTGTTGTGGCGCAAATTCAGGCAGTGGTTGAGGATATTGGTGTACAAGCTGCCAAAACGGGAATGTTGCTCAATCAGGAAATTATCTTTGCTGTTGCCCAGCAGGTGGAAGCTTTACAAATCGATAATCTAGTAGTTGATCCAGTAATGGTGTCACGTACAGGAGCACAATTGATTGATGATGATGCTGTGAAGACTCTGTGCCATGCCCTGATTCCCAAGGCGGTTATTATCACGCCCAATCGCTACGAAGCCGAGATTTTGAGCGGTTTACAAATTAATTCCTTGGAGGATATGCAAGCTGCTGCTGAAATTATTCACAAAAGTTTAAGGACGAAGGCTGTTTTAGTCAAAGGCGGAGGTATGCAGGGAGATTTACGTGGCGTTGATATCTGGTTTAATGGGGACAAGTTGGAAGTTTTGACTACAAAACAAGTAGAGACAAAAAATACCCACGGTACTGGTTGTACACTATCGGCTGCGATCGCTGCTAATCTGGCTAAGGGAAAAGACTTGTGGCAGGCTGTGCAACAGGCAAAAGAATATGTGACTACTGCACTCACTTACGCCCTAGATATTGGACAAGGGCAAGGCCCTGTGGGGCACTTCTTCCCATTGTTACGAAATTAACCTTTTGTGATCAAGGGGATTGGGAACTGGGGCATGGGATGGGGGCAGAGGGAGCAAGGGAGGTAGAGGAGAAATCATTAAAATGCCCAATACCCAATCCTTGATCATAAATCTTTGCCTTTGCCCTTTCGGCATTTTTCTATTATTCTTAGGCATAGTTTCAGGGCTAACCGAAAAATAAAAGGATACAAGCCTCTAAATTTATTTATGGGGATTGTTAATTTTGAATTCGGAACATATCCCTTTCGGGAAGCAAGCTACGCGCAACGTCTCCTTAGAAGCGATGTGACTATCTCTGTTAGCATCTCTGTACGATCTAATTACCTTGATTTTTAATACCAAGCCCCCGATGCGAACAACCATAGGTTCTGTTCACAGGAATTCGCCAACACCGACTACTCAAGCCTACCCTCCCTCTGTACCACTATCTGTATACAGGGAATTGTCAACAGAGTTGCAAGCAGCACAGGCGAGGCTAAATGCACTCACCACCCAAAATCAGCAATTAGCACAAGAAAATCAACTATTACGCCAAGAAATTACCAAAGTCGTTGAGTCTTTTTCTCACTTGCAAAATTTTGTTAATTCCCATACTATACCTAGTTATCACCAAGTCCCTCAAGCTCCTGGCGATGTTAAAAGTGCTGCCAAACAGCCAGTGAGACAAGCGTCTCCACGTCAGCAGGTTTCTCGTCCGCATCCACCTGTTGTTCCCAAAGCCCCACCCGAAAAAAGCCACCGCCAAGACTTTTCTAGACCTGTAATGGAAATAAATTTCCCGATACCAGAACCAGTTTTTATAGAAGAGCAACAAGTAAGTTATTATTCCACTACTCAACCAGATGCCAAGGAACTCAATGGCTGGTGGTTAATTATCACCATTTTGTTAATTATGCTGACTGCCTTTAGTGCTGGATATTTCGTTGTGCGTCCCTTGTTTGAACATCAGAAACGTTAGTTGACACTCCCAGAGTCAGCAACAGCAGACTTTCAGGCCACCGTACAATTTGTCTGTAATCACTCTCTAAATATCCGAACAAATCTGCTAAATGGCGGAGTTGATCTATTTTTAGGTTATAAAAGCTAAATTGATAGCAACTTCTTTATGTTAAAACCCAATTAATAAATCCTGGCTAGTTCTCATGTCCTAAAGCCTCAAGCAAAGCATCTAGACTTTAAAAAAAGTGGTAATTATTACATATCTTTTAGCAAAAGCACTGCTAGTTACAGCTTCAGACAACGGATCTGGTTAGATATATAAACGAAGCTAGTAGAAGTCAGGAGTCAAGAAGATGAAAAAAGTAGAAGCTATTATCCGGCCATTTAAGCTAGATGAGGTGAAAATTGCCTTAGTTAACGCTGGTATTGTTGGCATGACTGTTTCTGAAGTTCGGGGGTTCGGACGGCAGAAAGGTCAAACTGAACGGTATCGTGGTTCTGAGTACACCGTTGAGTTTCTGCAAAAACTCAAAGTGGAAATCGTAGTTGACGACAGTCAGGTTGATATGGTGGTGGATAAAGTTATTGCAGCTGCCCGCACTGGTGAAATCGGCGATGGTAAAATTTTCATCTCGCCTGTTGAGCAAGTGATTCGGATTCGCACCGGGGAAAAGAATACAGAAGCAGTTTGAGTGCTGATAAGCTTCTGAACTATATGCGTATATATGACTTAATAAGTCACATATACGCCTATTCCCACGTCCTACTGGCTACAGGCTACGACAAAAACTAGCTTTACTCTTGACATAGAATATACGTACTATGTATATTTTATATATAATATATATATAAAAACAGAGGTAAAGATGTTTTGAGCAAAAAAACTTTAATCACGCTTAACTTGTCGGACTCTGAACTTGAGCTACTAAATAGTCTTAGTGAAAAAAAGGACATGAATAAGTCACCTAAAATCAGATCTTCACCCCAACTCAGGACTCAGTACTGTTTTTAGTTGCGGAAGTAAAGCAGCAAAAGCCTTACCTCGATGGCTAATTGACCCCTTCAACTCCCGTGTCATCTGAGCAAAGGTTAATTGCAACTCTTGAATATAAAAAATTGGATCGTAGCCGAAACCACTATCACCACGCGGTGTATGGAGAATTTCGCCGCGACAAATACCTTCAGATTCTAATACGATCGCACCATCAGGACGAGCGATCGCTACTGCACAAACAAATTGAGCTTGCCGATTTACTTCGTTGCCTAATTCCCTCAATACCCTAGCAATGCGTTCTGAGTCCGTTTTGGCGTAACGTGCAGAATACACCCCTGGTGCGCCATTTAGGGCATCTACTTGTAAGCCCGAATCATCAGCGATTGCCCAGTTTCCTGTGGCTTTAGCAATTTGTGACGCTTTCAGACAAGCGTTAGCAGCAAAGGTTTCACCCGTCTCTTCAATTTCCAATTCTTCAGGTTTGAGGGTTAATTCCCAACCAGAATTTTCCAGGTAAGCCTGCATTTCCCGCAACTTACCTGGATTTCCTGTGGCTACTACAAGTAATTTGGTCATTGGTCATTGGTCATTTTGGTCATTGGTCATTAGTCATTGGTCATTAGTCATTGATCATTTACCAAGGACAAAGGACTAATGACTAATAATTAATTTTACTCCGCCCACTCTTTCGCCCAAGCAAGAGTTTGATGTACTTGCTCAATTGTCGGGGCTTCGCAGTAGAGGCGTAAAACTGGCTCAGTACCGCTAAACCGAATCATTAACCAGCTTTTATCAGCGAGGCGGTACTTGTAGCCGTCAATTGTCTGGCAATCAATTACTGCTAACCCTGCAATTTCTGTTAAGGGTTGGCTTTGCAGTTGTTGCAAAAGACGCGATCGCACTTCCATACTTGCTAAGGGTAAATCAATGCGATCATAAGCTGAGGTAAACCCTGTCTGCTTCTGCAACTGGCGATAATATTCACCTAAATCCAAACCAGATTTTACAATTGCCTCTAATACATACAATGCTGACAGCAGGGCATCACGTTCGGGAATATGGCTGCCGTAGCCAATTCCTCCCGACTCTTCGCCACCCAGCAATACTTTTGCTACTAACATTCTGTCAGCGATGTATTTATAACCAACTGCTGTTTCAAAGACTGGCAGGTTATGTAGTGCTGCTACAAGGGGCATCAAGTCGGAACCACTAACAGTTTTGACTATTTCACCACTAAAGCCGCGCCGCAGGGTTAAGTGGTCGATTAATATCGGGATTAATACTTGGGAACTTAGGAAGTTAGCTTCTCCATCCACTGCTGCAATGCGATCGCAATCTCCATCAAATACCAACCCCACAGTTAAACCTGATTTATCTGTTTCTCGGTGAGTTTTGATAACTTCAAATAGTTTTGAAAGGTATTTAGGCAAGGGTTCCGGCGCACCTCCACCAAATAGGGGATCGCGTTCTGAGTTGATTTCTTTGACCTGATTACCTAGTAGTCTCGCCAATCCGCCAGCAGCAGCGCCATGCATGACATCGGCAAATAACGTCAATTTGCCAGAGGCGATCGCTTCTCGAATTTTGGCGATATCAACTTTACCTTCTAGTGCTTGGGTATAACTAGGCCAAGGATCGAATTTCTCTTGCTTGCCTGGGGTAGCTGCTAGTGGTACTCCAACCGACAACTGTGCTTCTATCTCTTTTGTAACTTCTGGCGGCACTGAACCACCAAAATAACCCTTGACTTTTAAACCCAAGTATGCGCCAGGATTATGGCTGGCCGTAATTACCAGCGCCCCTAAAGCATTGAGTTCTTTTGCTGCCCAACTATAAGCTGGGGTTGGGGCATAGCCATCGCTCAAAAGTACATCAAATCCAATAGCGGTGACAGTATCGGCAACAGCACGAGCAAAGTCTTCGGCCATGAATCGGCGATCGTAACCGACTATAATTGTCCGGCTAGCCACGGTAGAATAGTATGTATCATATAATACTTTTGCGGCAACTGGTGCGACCAGGGCTAGACGTTCAAAGGTGAACTCGTCACCAATAACGCCCCGCCAGCCGTCTGTACCAAACTTGATTGAGTTAGCTACAACTGGCATCTAGGTATCCTAACTGTCTACTTGAGGATTCTAGCATTCATACAGTGTATAAAGTAAAAAAAGAATCTAGTAATAATATGTACTAATAATATTCAACACAAAAGTTAGCAAATTTGCGTATTGTAGCTGCTGGGGAAGCTTGGGCTGTGGGGAAATAAAACTTCTTGATTCTGTCCTTTGACAATAATATTAGTGTAAGAATTAGCCATTATGTTATCTAATCAAGAGTTAGCCCAAAATTTGTTTGGAAATTAGGCTTTGGCATCAAATAAGAAGAATACTAGAATAGTTCAACTGGAATTATCCTGATGATTCGCTATTATGTGCGATCGCCCCACGTACACAAATCTATTTATATATATAAACATTAATAATCCTTAATAGTAAACACTATTAAGGATTGTTAATATGAGCAAAAACTACTCACAAACCTGATTGTGGCTTAAAAATCATCGAGAAACTGACTAAGGCGACTGATTAAGGGGTCAACCTCTTGAGGAGGAGTAGCAACAGTATAAGAAGTATTATTTACTACTTCTAATTGAGATGGAGACTGAATAATTGATCGATCATTGATTATAAGCGCCAGTTGTGCAACTTGTTGAGAAAGTAGCAGTAAATGGTGTTCCATCGCCTCCAAACGATTAGATCCCTTGGCAAAAGAACGTTCCTCAAGTCCAGCCACTTGACGTTGCAGTTCACCAATTTGTTGTTCAATCGGTGTTATTGCTGCTGTTTGTGGAGCAGGTCGTACAGATTCCGGTACACATAAAGATTGCCACAAGGCTTCTTTACAGAGGTCACTGAAAGTCTTGTCTGGTTGTTTTTCCAAATAACTTTCTACTTGTGCTAACAAGCTTTCATCAGCAAGCTCTGGGTTGAACGTGACGGATTTAACTACCTTTTTTGACCATTGGAACATCAGCTTTATGCCCTAGCAGCGCGATTTGAGGATAATTGTGCCTCTCCATAAATATACTGCCCCAAAGCATTCGCTTGTCGGGAAGGTGCTGCTAAATGAGCATTAATCTTTGCTTCTTTGAGCAGACGTTGAACGTCGTCCCAGAAGAACTCACCACCCCCTCCAGTCAGAATCACATCAGTGACGCGTTCTGGCAACCAAGCTAGCACACGGCTACAGATTTCCCGAGAAAACATCTCCGTGAGGTTGGGAAGAAAATCGTCTAAGTTGGTGGGCTTGCTAGCGCCTTTAGGACGGTAATAGCGTTCACCTCTGGGTTTGTTCACCGTAGAAATCAGCGCTAGAGATTGACTATCTGCTCCTTCGATTTCGGCGGACACCAATTCATAAAACTTATTCATCCCGAAGTCTTCGCTCTTAGAAGCACCTCTGGCAAAACGGAAGTTATCTACCATCAACAAATCGACGGTTTGATGTCCAATATCGACGATCGCCACCGATATTTTTGTAAAATCGGGACTGCCAGGGCTTTTCTTCGGTTGAGCTTCAGACCATAGTAGGCTGCCGTAACCCTCTGGCATTACCCATACTTTGCTGACGTTCAGCGATATAGATTCGCCTCGGAAGTTCAATACATGAGGACCACCGACTTGGCTAATCAACTGTGCTTTTTCCTTTTCAAATTGCTCTAAGGAAAGAAAAGGCAGACCCAGTACGACTGAAATATCATTTTTTAGTTTGAAGTAGCCAGCACTTGCTAACACTTTTACCAGTGCAGCTTCTACCTTAGATTGGCCGACTCCTAAATTTGCCCCAAAATCTGCTGCTAGTTGACCAACAGCATATCCATTTCCTTGATACTCCAACCACAAATCCATTAAGGGGTCAGTAGCCCTGGCTTCAAAAACACCGCCACGTACTTGTTCTATTGACATCTGCTTGACGTTGGAAGGTACGAACACTACATTGTTCGGTTCGCGGCTCACACAAGTTTTTGTGGAAGTTCTGCCTAAATCAACACTGAGAATAGTTTTTCCACCAGCGACTGGGATGGCAGGAGTCACAGCATTGATGGGAGTCGATGCTGAGACTCTATTCATCGGTATAGCGGCGGCATTCATTGGGGTAGCTGCGGAAGGTTGGTCTGTCATGAAAGCTCCTAATTCAAACTTCACTGTAAAAAGTTGTCATGCTGATCTTACAAAAATACGAGCAACTAGAAATTCTAGGTTGCGTCAAGTGTAGCTAGAAATACGCCAAAAATTAATTCCGGCGATACATCTGGTGGATTCTGCCAACAATACATCTAGTATTATTTGGCATAGTGTAGGCGAATTTTGGCCAGATGTAACCCCTGCTTTCACTACTTTCAAACCAAAAGCGGCCGTGTTCCATCTTCTACTACGTCTTAACTGGTACTTGAATATCCAGAAAACAAATGCCAAAATCAAACCCCCAAGTACGATTTTGGATACAGGAGCAAGGTACTTGTCCACAAGTTCATACTGACTACCCAACGCGTATCCTGAGTATGTTAGCAAACCCACCCAAGCAGCGCTACCTAATGTTATGTAAAACAAAAATGGTAGCAAGTGCATATTAGTGATTCCTGCGGGAACAGAAATCAAGGTGCGGATTCCGGGTACAAGACGACCAATTAATTGCTCAGGGTAAGATCTACGGTGGTAAACTATGCTCTCAACTGAGATTTAAGCAGCACAAAAAATTGGGACAGGTTTCAAACCCGCCCCGATCGCTTCTGATATATTGCGCCCAACGGCTGTTGCTACAGGCTTTAAACTATCAACTAAATGCACCATATCTTCTAAAGAAAGTGCTTGACGGGCATCAGAAACAGATTTTTCTGGCTCTGGATGACATTCAATAATTAATCCATCTGCACCGCAAGCGATCGCAGCTCTAGATACAGGTGCTACCAACTCTCGTTTCCCGACGGCATGGGAAGGATCTACAATCACTGGTAAGTGAGTGATTTGCTTGAGTGCTGCCACTGCCCCTAAATCCAGGACGTTGCGAGTGTAATCATCAAAGCTGCGGATACCTCTTTCGCACAACACCACATCAGGATTACCGTGGCTGAGGATATATTCAGCAGCCATGACAAATTCTTCAATTGTCGCTGCTAAACCACGTTTGAGCAGTATTGGTTTACCAGCTTGTCCCAAAGCTTTGAGCAAGTCGAAGTTTTGCATATTGCGGCTACCAACTTGAAGCATATCAGCGTGAGCGGCGACTACTTCAATTTGGGAAATTGACATTACCTCCGTGACAACTGGCATATTGTAATGCGATCGCACCCTTGCCAAAATCTCTAATCCTGACTCTCCCATACCCTGGAAAGCGTAAGGAGATGTGCGGGGTTTGTAGACACCGCCACGCAACCCCTGTACGGATGCAATAGATAGCTTTTGGGCGACTATCTCCATTTGTTCTAAGCTTTCAACAGTACAGGGACCGCCAATAATTACCAGTTCTTCGGCTCCGAAAGCAACTTTTTCTGAAAGTTTAACAATTGTCTGGTGGTTCGGATGAGATTTTATAGCAAGTTTGGCATTAATCATGATTTGATTCTCCTAACAAATTAAGTATTAGACAATTCAATTTTGGATTTTAGATTTTGGATTAAATTTCAATCTAAAATTCTTACTCCCCACTCCCCAATAACAACAAAAAAGCCCGAAACCTTTGAGGATTTCCGGGCGCGTTCTGATTCATCGACATGACGCTATTTACCCGGAACTTACTCTGGGCCAAAAGTAAAAGCCATAAAACCAGCTGCTAAAATAAGTCATGACGATGAAATTCTCCTTAAAAAAACAAAAACCGCAGAGTTGCCTCTGCGGTTCACCGGGCGGTTTCCGTTAGGAAACTCGATTCACTCCCGGTGAACCACCTTAAACCAAAAATAAAAGTAGGAATTTGTGTTAAGCATTTCTGGGGCTTTTGCTGGAAAACTTAAGAATTATACGTATGTATGCTAACATTACCAGGAAAAGTACGCGGTGTCAAGACCCCCACAAACCATAAAAAAGCGATAGACTCAGTAGAACTGTGGGAGTCAAGACTAGTACAGTTTGGCGTAAATAAACCACCGATTCCAAATTAATACTTCTCTACCAGACGCTGCGCCTAGCTTGCAACTCCTGCGGAGTAGGGCAAGGCTCAGTGACCACGCCAACGGCAGAGCTACGTAACCAGGAAACCCTTATCGCTGTATACCTATTTGAATTTGGAATTTGGAATTCCCCCTTGCGTTAGTAGTTACTTGTTTGCCTAAACGAAGATAGTGGCTTGTCATTAGATATCACCATAGTTATATAAGTTTACAAATATTGCTGTGTCATGACTAATGGGTAGTGTAAAGGATTAAAAATCAATAGTGAAAAATCTAAAAATTCCGAATATGTCCATTTTTTAATGAATAGAATACAGCCAATTCAAAGTAATCAGAGAGAACTCTAAATGGTGGCTTCCGTCCCTCAGAAGTTAAAAGAGCCAGGATTGAGAAATTAAAATTATAATTCTCCTGACTTGTCACTTCACCTTACGAAAACTGATTGCAGACAATTGAGAATCGCCATAGATTATTCTTACCCAAGTCCTCATGACCAGATAAACTTTTTAGGATCATCGCTTTCATTATGCTCAGTTCCAAAATCTTAGCCCAATCTTTCGACTATTATGGAGTTTACCCCTGCCCAGTCTGTCGGATAGGTAAGATTTCTCATATGCCATTGATGGAAGCTATGGCTTGTGACTTTTGCCAGGAGATTTTTACAGTCAACTTAGAACTACAGCAAATCAAGATGCCTTCTAGGCAACCACCCTTAAGTTGGCGTTGGAATGGGTTTAGTTGGACAGAAGGGCAGTTAGAAGGTGTGGAATTAGGTTGGGGTTATGGACTAGCAGCAGCAATTTTTGTAATTCTTCCTACTACTCTAATTGGCATAGTAGCTTACTATTTTCCTGCTAATCTCAAGGAACCGATTACCTGGATGCCATATATTTGGACAATATTAACTTTCTTATCACATTTAGCAATTATTGTTTGGATTTTTATTGAAGTCTATCAGATTCCAGTTGGAGCATATTTGAGAGCGATCGCTCGATGGAGAAATGGGGAAATAGGGAGATGAGGGAGAAATCAATTCAAAATTCACGTATTGTTCACGTGGTCACTGAGCCTTGCCTTACTCCGCAGGAGTTGCAAGCTACGCGCAGCGTCTGGTAGAGAAGTGCAGCGTCTGGTAAAGAAGAATAAAAACTGGGGCAGATGTAGCTTTCGTTTCCCGTCGGGTGGGAGATGAGGGAGTCAGAGAAACTAATGCCCAATGACTAATAACAAATGATGCAGCGAATAGATGGCTCCATCACTGATAATTAAGTTGATTGTCCACTAAAATATCGTATGAGCGATCTGGAGCGGTACTATAGAGTTTTGGAATTAGAGCCTGGGGCAACACTTGAGGAAGTGAACCAGGCTTACAAAGATTTAGTTTTTGTTTGGCATCCCGATCGCATTCCCAAAGACAATCTCCGTTTACAGCAGAAAGCACAAGAGAAGCTCAAAGCCATAAATGAAGCTCGTGAAAAGTTGCGCTCTTTAAAAATCAAACATCAAACTACACTTAATTCACCGCCACCTCAAGAAGAAAACCCATCTCAAACAACCCAGAAACCACCAAAGCAAAACTCAGACTTGAGTGGCAAAGACTACAGTCGGGCAAATTTGAGCAATAAAGACTTATCTGGCAGAAATCTGAGTTATGCCAATTTGAGTGGTGCTAATCTCAGTGATACTTTTATGCACAAAGTCAACCTCAGAGGTGCGAATTTATCTGAAGCAAATTTATTTCGGGCAAACTTACTTTTAGCGGATCTCAGGGAGGCGAATTTACGTGGTGCTAATTTGATTGGGGCGGATCTCAGTGGCACTGACTTGCGAGGAGCTGACTTGACGGGAGCGCGGATTCGGTCTGGCGAGCGCCTTCTAGTTAAACTAATTGGTGCTAACTTAGCTGGGGCAATTATGCCTGATGGTGAAATTTATCAATAACTGAGGTTAGGCCAGAACACGCTACAAGATTAAAAATTAACTCCTAACTAATCTCTAACAATATCTTCAAAACACCCCGACTCTGAGCGTGTTCAAAAGCCGCCAGCCCTTCAATCAGGGGGTAGGTAGCATGAATCAGGGGTTGCACTTCAACTTGTCCTGTGGCTAATAGCTGGAGGGCTGGAGGAAAGGGGCCACAACGGGAGCCGATGAGGGTGATTTCATCTACTACTAACGAGGAAGCATCCAGACTGAGGTTGCCAGCATAAGTACTTTTAAGTACAAGCGTACCACGAGGACGTAGGGCGCGACGGGCGATCGCAAATCCTTCTGGGTTGCCAGTACATTCTACTGAGATATCGAAATATCCATCTGTAACAGCGTCGGCTAGACTCGTTTTTATCCCCCGTGCCTCTAAGTTAGCCAGTTTGTCTCGATGACGCCCCACAGCCAATAGTTCACAGCCGCTTAGGGCTAGTGTCTGGGCTACCAACTGCCCTAGTTTCCCATCTCCAACCACTAGCACCCGGTTATTTGGATGTAATGGCACTTGCTGCTGAATTTCCAAAGCTGCTGCTAAAGGTTCAGTAAATGTTGCTACTTCTGTTGGTACATTATCAGGTACTACATGCAGGTTCTCGATCGGCAAACAGAGATATTCACCGAAGGCTCCGTGGCGGTTGACAATACCCAAAACTGTGCGATTTTCGCAGTGAGTTGGTTGTGCGCTGCGACAAAACCGACAATACCCACACACAGCGTTGATTTCTCCAACTACGCGTTGGTTAACTAAGTGTTCTGGCCCTTGTTCAACAACGCCGACAAATTCATGACCTAAAATACCAGTGTAGGGATAGTAGCCTCTGAGTAGTTCCAGATCAGTGTTACAGATACCCGCACGCAAGACGCGTACCAAGGCTTCTCCCTGTGGTGGTTCAGGAACGGGAATGTTTGTGCGTAATTGCAACTGGTTGTTTTCGAGCCAAAGTCCTTTCATTTTTCTTCGAGTCCTTTGCGTGACATCTCCTACACTGAACCGCCTCGGTTCAGTGTAGGCTTCCAACAGCCCTATTAAGGGTATGAAGGATTTCCTTGGTGGTAGTCAACTTAGAGCCAGGGCGTTAGGCGATGCCGACTTGACGGGAGCGCCTCTCCCCTTCTCCCAAAGTCCGAGGCTAGCGCCTGCCGTAGGATGCCCGTTCGCGTAGCGTCTCCTTTAGGAGAAGGGCTGTAGGGAGAAGCAACTGACGTGGAAACCCACGCCTATGTATTTGTAGTAGATATTTCTTTAATTTTGGAAACTTGTATCAATTTTACTTGACCAAGTAACCAAGTCATCTGAGTCTAGTGATATCTCACTTCCTAAGGTTTTGATATAAACAAGTCCGTTACTAATAGTTACATCTCGGATTGGATACCATGAATTTCGTGTTCTAATCAAAAGTTCCAAGGGAATCCCTAGTTGTAAAGTATACTTGCGATATTTCCACCAAGCTCGCCATAGAAGTACAGATTTAGTACAGTGCATCTCATAGCCTTTGGGAACTTTGCAGTATTGATACTCATAGAAACCCCGACTATCTACTTCTCCTTTGAGGAGATAACCATATTCTGCTAATGCCTCATTTATCAATTCCCAGTGGGATGATTTTGGATAAATCAAGAATTCAGATACGGTGTTAGATAGGTGAGCCGTGGCAATTACGCCTTCAGATTTCGCTGTTAGTTGGTTAGTATTATAAACTGTTTGCGCTGTCAAAGAATGATTTGACAACAAAATTTCTTTTTTCTGGATCGAGTTTTCCACAAACTCTCGAATTAAATCTAGATTAGACAGCATAAAAATTCTTTATACTATATTAACCAGTGTAGTCGAAGCTACAATCCTACTTAAATTATCAGAATACTCCGATTATCACTAACTTTATTTATAGTTCACTTCTGTCTAATCATCCAGAAAAGGTTGAAATACCGGAACTAATTCTGGGCGACTAACAACGAGGGTGGGAAAAGAGCGATCGCTATAATCTTCTCCTGATGACAACGGAAACGGTTCTGACTTGAGCGATCGCCAAACACCGCCAGCAGCTTGGACAATTACCCAAGCCCCCGCTAAGTCCCAAACTTTTGGTGTCGCTTCAATACCACCTAATGTTGCTCCCGTTGCAACTGTCAAAAAGTTATAGCTAGCCACACCCAACATCCGAATTTTGCAGGGAAAACCATTTTGGATAACTGCGGTGCTACGGGAACAGAGGTTAAAAAAGTGATTATTGCTGGGACTATCAGTACTAGTGTGGATGGGGTGGTGATTGAGAAATGCTCCTGTTGGTGTTGCTAAACCAGATGAACCTGCCCAAAAACCATGAAAAGCTTGATTTAAGGTTGGTGCATAAACATAACCAAAGATGGGTGTACCTCGATACAGTAAACCCAGAGATATTGTCCAGATGGGAATGCCGCGTGTGAAGTTGGTTGTACCGTCGAGAGGATCAATTACCCAGCACCACTCAGTACCGGGAAATGACTGATCGCTCTCTTCGCTCAAAATACCGTAACCAGAGAAATTAGAAGCGATCGCATCTCGAATTTCTTGATCTGCCCATTTATCTGCTTGCGTCACTAAACTACCATCAGCTTTTTGCGAAGCCTGTACTTGCCCAAAATCTTGCATTAGTTGCTTGCCCACCCTGGTAGTGGTAGTTTGGGCAAAATCAAGAATTGTTGTCCAAAAATCATTCATTTGTCATTTGTTATTTGTCATTTGTCCCATGCCCAATGCCCTATACAGTTTAGTCTAGTTCCCGGTGCGAAACTCAGAAAGCTTATTCTATAAAGCCTAAAAACCTTAGCTGAGGTTGCTGGAAATAGCTTAAATCCATATCGTCATTTTTTGAAAATTTAGTTTCGCACCGGGAACTAGTCTAAATCGGTTTCTAAAACCGAAGCGATCGCAAGCTTTGTATTTGTTTGAAATTCCGCTATGTTTACCCGGTTGAGAAACCAAATCGACACGATCATTCCCACGGCTTCTAAAGCAAATACTAGTCCATAAGCTAAAACTAAATTGGGTAATAACTTCCGACCTACATCCAATAAAGTACCACCTAAAACCACTGCCACACCTCTAGAGACAGACTGCGCTAACCCCCAAGCCCCAATAAATGTACCTGCGGCTTCTGCGGCGGTGAGATCCAACATTAAGCTAACTGCTGCCGTAGTTAAAACACCAGTGCCTAAACCGAACAAAATTAAACTTAGCTTCAGGAAAGCTGGATTAGCTGTGAAGCCTGATATGCCAAGTAATGCTGTACAAAATGCCACTAATATACAGCCTAGTCTTGCAGTTCTCTGCTTACCTAAACGTGGCACAATCAAAAAACCACTTACAACATAGGCAATCAGTATACCTGTTCCATAAAAAACGTTCAGTTTAGTACTTTCAGCCAAAGGCATTTTAAATACCTGACCTGCATAAGGTTCCAAAATTGGGTCTTGCATAAACAAGCAGAGAGTCATCACCAATAAAAAGGTGAAAAATATACCTGTTTGCGGACTTGCCGTTAAAATTTCCCAAGCTTTGCCCAGAGTAATGCTGTCTTCTCGGTTTACCATTGTGGAACGGCTTAAATATTGGGAGTATTTTTTTTCTACCCCCAATGTCGCGGCGATCGCCAAACCAAATACAATTGCTGGGACGATCAAAAATAGCCTGTTGATTGCTGCCTGCAAGGTTGCTATGGAAGCGCCTAATGTTAATGGCTCTAGTAACTTGGAACTAATAATCGCCCCAACAATAATCCCCACCATTAGCATCGACCAAACCACACCGACTACTTTGGAACGGTTATCTTCTTCAGATATATCCACCAACAAAGCAGCAAAGGCAGTACTACTAGCACAAATTCCTAGACCATATACAGCGAATACCAGGGATAGAAGCGCTGTCCAGCCGATTGTTTGGGTTGTCCATGCCCAACCACCTGGACTACTTACGGCATTATTAAGCTGCCACATTACTTGTACAGCTAAAAAGGCTGCGATCGCAAATATTGCCGCACCCACCCAAACATAAGCTGTGCGGTGGTATCCCCATAACGGCTTGGCATCGGAAATCTGGCCGAACCAGACACGGGAAGGAGCAACAAATAAAGGCAGTGCTAGAACTACTGATACCAGCGTCGCCGGAATTGCTATTTCTTGAATCATGACTCTGTTGAGTACTCCCAGAGTCAAAATCGACATCATGCTCAACCCCATCTGAAATAAACCCAGGCGGAACATGGTCAGCAGGTTTACCCTTGGCAGAGATAGGGATTTTGTTTTGGTATCAAATACTTCACCGCTTGCCATAGCTACTTTTTCGTATGCTTTGTAGGATTTAATTTCTTTCTCTTTAAATAAAGATAAACCCTACCCGCTCGAAATCAGCGAACGAAAAGTTGAAGTTGCGATGGCGTTCCGCCAGAGGCGATCGCACTTATTTAGCAGCCAGTTATACCAACACCTTAATGAGCATAGACTTCAGCCAAGTTAGGATTAATTTTTAGGGCTTGGTTGTAATCACTGTAGCTAACCGGACTCCAACGACAACACCCAGACTCATCAAGATAATTAAGCTCGATATAACCCTCTACTGCCGCTTGCTTTAGAGTATCTAGGTCTGCAAGATTTTGTCGTTGTTTTTCTGAATCTTGTTTTCTCTTATGAGTATGGCGGGTGCGTTTCCATTTCCACTTTTTTTTTGAGCAAACGTCGCAGACGAGACGGACTCAGTTGCACATTTCTGTCTTGAGCCAATTTTTCTGATAACTGCAAACTGTTATAAGTACGTGGTTCTACCTCTAAGCAATCCTCTAAATATACTAAGTCTGCCTCAAGCCATTTGCACTTTGCTCCCCGCCCGGAAGTTTCCCACAATCCTCCCAAACCCTTATTTTCCCAACGCCTCAGTGTTGCCCGTACCGTATGTTCGTGACACTCAAAAATTTTAGCGATGGCTGGTACATTCCATCCTTGGGCATTTAATCGAATTATGTGGGCGCGATCTCGTGTCCGTTGAGGAACTGTTGTCGCTGACCGCAACTCCAAAAGCGTCAAATCTTCTAAATCTGTTAATCTAACTCGCAATGGAGCAGACATCTCATATTACCTATTTTTTAAACCTTGTCTATCTTATATTTAATTGTAACCACCTACTTATCTGATTTTGTAAGTCACTTGCAATTCATGAATTGCCCCTATCAGAAAATCACTCTTTTCAGCTATTGTTTGCGTAAGTCCTGAGTAGGAATGGTTTTGACGATCGCACTATAAAAGTTAAAAAGTTTGAACAAAGAGCGATCGCAACATTGAGCAGGAACTAGCTAAAAAATGGCGATCGCGCTAGTCTTGTCGTCAGACATCGCACTCCAGCAACTACAATGAGGGTACAACTATTGTTGTACCTCCAGAGGCTAATAAAATGAAACGGACACTCTATATTCCTGATGAATTGTGGACACAACTTGACCAATACTTAAAAGATCACCCAGAGCAAAATCCATCAAGTGTTGTACAAGCAGCACTGGCGGAAAAGTTACGCCCCAAAAATGGTTCAAGGCTACTATCGCTGGCAGGAATCGTGGAAAATGCTCCTACAGACGCTTCAGTTAATGAAGATTATTTGATACAAGGATGAAGCGTCTCGTTTTGGATGCAGGCCCCCTGATTGCCTTGGTTTCTGTCCAAGATGACTATCATCAGGAATGCAAAGCGGGTTTTAGTAAGTTACCAGCGTTGTTTGGTAAGGTTCTAACCCCTCTACCAGTGCTGTTTGAAGTTTACAAGTTTGTGCTGCGAGAACAATCGAGCCGTGCTGCAATGACTGCACTAAGCGTCATTAGTGAAAACACAGTGACTGTACCAGTGAGCATGGAAATGTTTCAGGAGATTTACAGCATAGTTCGCCACATACCAGACTGGCGAGGAACTTTAGAGGATGGCTCTGTTGTAGCGGTAGCTCAACTTTATGACGCCAGTGTTTGGACATTGGATTACAGAGATTTGAGTTGGTTCAAGAGTCTGGAATTGTGGTCTCCCTGATCATTACACAGGTCAGTTGAAACATTGTAAGCCAACCCCAGCCCTAAAGGGCGGGGCTTTGTAGTAGCCCTGAGCTATCTAGATTGATAGAACAACATAAACATCTCGAACCTCCGGGCAAGCTTACAGATTGCCCCAATAAAGAAATCATTTTTGCACCATTCAAATCAGCATCACCATGCCAGCCACAATTACCACACTTGAAACGTTTGTCAGACCTCAAGCCAATGTGCAAACATTGGTGGCACGTCTGGCTTGTGTAGGCAGGTGGCACAGCAATTACTTCCACTCCTTCCTTAATTCCTTTGTACTCAAGCGCATAGCGCAGCTGATAAAAAGACCAAGAGTTAGAACGTCTACGCTCAACTTTTTTTCTAGGTTGCTTGTTGGTACGCTCTCTAATTCCAGTCAAGTTTTCAATTGCAACAATAGCATTTGTGCAGCGTGCTTCTTTGATAATCCGGTAGCTGATTTGATGGTTGAGCCATTGCTGAAATCTTCTTTCACGCCCCGACAGCCGTTGCAAAATCCGTCTCGCCCTGCGACGAGTAGACCTTGTGCCTTTCGTAGCCTTTTGTTGCAAAGAAGCTCTAGTTTTGGCGTATCTATCTCGAATCTCGTTTATCTGCTTACCGTCCCATTTGTCCCCATTGCTAGTTACAGCGATATCCCGTCTCCCAAAATCTACACCAATAACGTTGGTGGCAATGTCGGGCTTAGGAACCTCATCTTTGATTTGAATATGAATATAGTAGGAACCATCCCGATGTTTACACAACTGTGCCGATGTTGGTTTTTTACCTTTGAGTTTCCCCAATTGGTAATTACCAATATCCATTTTGATATGTTCCCTACAGGTAAGCAAATTCAAGCTAACAGTCCAGTCTTTCTCTCTAAACGTAAAAATCCTAGCGTCGTAATCGGCACTAGTTGGCTTGAAAGATAAAACTTGTTTCCCTTGAAGATTCGCTGTTTTCCGGTTAGCTCCTACTCTGGCACAAGCTCTGACAGCCAAATTAGCAGACAGCCCAAACAACAAGCGCAAGTCTTGATAGACCATATTCTGAATGGTTGTCTTACTTGTAATTTGGGATTTAACCTGCTGATTAGCGTAGTTGCAAGCACCCGCAAACGCCTTGAGTGTCGCCTCTATTTTGACAACCTGTTCAGATGTGGGGTTAAGCTTAGAAACCAATGTCAGCACTTGTTCCATACTATCTATTGTATCACAAGTGAAGAATATTTTTTGACGGCGATTAAAATCGCCTGCGCCTTACCCCCATACTTGAAAGTAGGGGCTTCCACGGCGCGAGGTGTTTGGTGAAGAATGTGGTTTTAACTACGTTATTACATTGAATTAGTAAGATAAACTTGCCGTATGTATGTCATCAAACTACTTACCTTCATTTAGTAACTAAAAAGGCATAATCAATGACTAAAGAACCAGTCAAAGTAATATTATGGGAAGAAAATCAAAAAGATTTTCTAAAAAAGTTCTATGATCTCCAATTTACTCCCAGAGTAGGAGAGGAAGTTTACCTAAAAAAGGAAAGATGGAAAGTAACCAGAGTTGAGCATGATGTAGAAATTAGTGAGATTAATGTTTACATGGAATTAATCAAAAAAGCCAAGCAGGAGAAATCCTCTAATTCCTAAATATAAGTAAATACACTCAACTATCATATAGCATTTCTAGTTGAGTTCAATAGAGACCTAACAAGAACAGCCCCTTCCCTTCTAGGGAAGGGGAGTAAGATTTAAAGCCTCTCTCCTTTTAGGCTATCCATTACCCGCATCTTTCTTAACAATTGGACAAAATACTTAAATTTTACAACCGTGGAAACCATTAGATTGGGGCAAAATGGCCCAGCAGTTACGCCCTTGTGCATAGGCACTTGGGCTTGGGGTGATAAACTCTTTTGGAATTATGGCGATCGCTATGGCCCAGAACAGTTACAAGAAGCCTTCACAGCAGCCTTAGAAGCTGGTGTTACCTTCTTTGATACTGCGGAAGTCTACGGAACGGGAAAGAGCGAGAAATTTTTGGGGCAATTTCTGCAACAGACACAACAACCTGTGCAAATCGCCACAAAATTTGGCCCCCTACCGTGGCGATTTACAGCCCAATCCGTCTCTGATGCTTTAACAAACAGCCTCAAACGCTTACAATTAGAGCGAATTGCCCTGTACCAAGTGCATTGGCCTTTTGCCTTCTTTTTAAGCCAAAAAACCTTGATGAATGCCCTAGCGGATGAAGTGAAGCGGGGCAGAATTGCCGCAGTCGGTGTGAGTAATTACTCAGCAGAGCAAATGCGAGACGTGCATCAAATATTGGCAGCCCGTGGAGTGCCTTTGGCTGTGAATCAAGTACGCTATTCTTTACTCAGTCGCCAAGTTGAAAGTCAAGGTATTATCACAACTGCCCGTGATTTGGGTGTGACTATCTTGGCTTATAGTCCTTTAGCACAAGGATTACTCACTGGCAAGTACAGTATTGATGGTGCCCAAACCCCCAGTGGTGCGAGGAAAATAGACTCGCGATTTAAGAAAGAAGGTCTGCAAAAAATTGCCCCAGTTATCTCTTTACTACGTAACTTCGGGGAAAAATACGATCGCACTCCTGCTCAAGTTGCTCTCAACTGGTTAATTGCTCAGGGTAACGTTATTCCTATTGCTGGGGTGAAGACAGCCGAACAAGTACGGCAGAATGCTGGTGCTTTGGGCTGGAGATTGAGCGATGATGAAATTGGAGAATTAGAACAAGTTAGTCGTCCCTGGCTGTAGTATTTTTTAACTATTCAAACACAGGAGGCCAGATTTCTGACACTATTAGCTGCCAATCTGGTAGTAAGTCTGGTAGTGTCAGTTTGTTGTTGTCCTGCAAGAGAATTAGTTAAAACTCTACTTCGTCCCGCGACGCTAACGCTCCTGGTGGGCGAAATTAAAATATTTTTAGTTATTAAAACTCTATGACTTTATGGGTAGAGTATTCTGAATTCTGAATTCTGAATTCTCTTTTATCTTCCTATAAACTGGGAGAAAAAGTTATCCAAAAAGCCAAAAAGTCAAGAGTCTAAAGTCAAAATCTTAACTCTTGACTCTTAACTCTCAACTCTGCCAATTTGAGATTTGGATTTTGGATTGAAGAAAAAAGCGTTCGACTGACTTGTACTGACTTGTACTGAGCGACGCATTGCCCTGAGCTTTGCCGTACTCCTCCGGAGAAGTAAGCTACGCGCAGCGTCTCGTAGAGAAGGGTCTCGTAGAGAAGGGTGGAAGTAGCGTTGTCGTTGGCGCAGCCTAAGAAGAGAAGTAGCGCTCACGCCGAAGTCTAAAATCCAAAATTGATTAACTGTTGACTAAGAAGCTGATTCTCTAGCTGTAGGTGAACCTAGCTTTTTACTAGGGGATGCAGAAGACTCACGACCACTTGTCCGTAGTTTGGGCTTGGGAGAAGCATGTCTTTCTTCATCTCCATTGCTGCTATCTGATTTCCACGCAGAACGAGGGCGATCGCTGGAAGATTCACGACGTTTGCCCACTCTTGGTTTAGGAGCGGAAGATTCCTCTTGGGGAATTTCTACGTCTGAGTTCAACCAAGCGGGACGAGTTTGATCGTAAGCGATTTGTAGTGCTGCTGCGGCGATCGCCTGAGCATCGTATTCTTCAATTAGCTCGCTAACAATCGGCAAGAATGAAGCCAAACGCTCACCTGTCAAAGCTTCTCGCACCAGTTCTTGCAATTTCAGAATGTGTTTTGCTTCAATCTGGGCGCGTGTGGGAATCGTCAGCACTTGCCAATTTTGGCGGTTATGACGTTCAAATGTTTGCTGCTTGCGGCGCTCAAATGGCTGTACTAAAGAAATCGCTGTTCCTTCTTTACCAGCACGACCAGTACGACCAATCCGATGGACGTAGGTTTCTGCACTATCGGGTAAGTCGTAGTTGATCACATGGGAGAGTTGATCGACATCTAACCCTCGTGCAGCAATATCAGTTGCTACCACCCAACGGACTTGACGGTTACGGAATCTGAGTAATAAGCGTTCCCGCGCTTGTTGGGACAAGTCACCGTGGTATTCATCGACACTATGACCAGCAGATTGTAACTGACTGGTGAGTTCTGCGGCTGTGCGTCTGGTGCGGACAAAGATTAAAGCTGTTTCTGGATCTTCCATTTCCAGAATCGGCTGTAAAGCTTTGGCTTTTGTCCAGTGGCGGGGTATCAAGTAAGCTACCTGATTAATCTTGTTGGGAGCGGCTTTTGGCTGCTCGACGGTGACAGTTGCAGGCGAGCGCAAGAACTTATTCACCAACATCCGAATCGATGGTGGCATTGTTGCTGAGAATAAAGCTGTTTGACGATCCACGGGCGCTTGGGAGAGGATTTTTATCACATCGTCAATAAAGCCCATGCTCAACATTTCATCAGCTTCATCCAACACAAACCACTTCACTTGATCGAGCTTTAAACAGCCGCGATCGAGTAAATCTATCACCCGTCCTGGAGTACCCACGACCATGTGAACGCCACGTTTGAGTTGTAACATTTGGCGGTCAATTGATTGACCACCGTAGATTGCTAACACCCGCAATCCTTCATTACCGATGAATTGAGCGATCGCATCGTGAACTTGCATTGCTAATTCACGAGTTGGTGTTAAAACTATGGCTTGTACGGCTTTTTGATTAATATCTAGCCGCTCTAAAATTGGCAGTGAAAATGCTGCGGTTTTGCCTGTTCCAGTTTGAGATTGGCCTACCACATCACGACCAGCTAGCAATTGGGGAATTGCTTGCACTTGAATGTTGGTCGGTTCAGTAAAACCGATTTTTTCTAGTTCTTCAACACGTTCTTGGGAAATACCTAATTCTTGAAATGAAAGAGTCATTAATTCTCCTAAATTTTTTGTAAGGATTTTTGGATTAGTCATTAGTCATTAGTTATTAGTCATTAGTCATTAGTCATTAGTCATTGGCTATTAGTGAGCCAAGGGCGGTGGCGCAGCCTCAACTATTGGAGAGGCTATGCCAATAAGTCCGCCAGCGTTTCAGGTAAACCCTCGTGAAAACTGCCATTGCAGCGTTGACCTCAGCATAAGGGTCATTTAACAAAAGACAAAAGACAAAGGACAAATGACAATTTAGTTATTGACTACTTGACCATAGAGGTCGTATGTATCAGCGTGGTGAATCGCTATTGGCACGATGCTTCCTAGCTTTGCCTGGCCTTTGACATACACTAGGCCATCAACCTCTGGGGAAAATCTACCTGAACGACCGATTAATTCACCACTTTCAGGATTTTCTTGCTCAATCAGGACATCAACGATTTTGCCTACTTCCTGTTGATTTTTCTTTTGGGAAATCGGTTGCTGGATTTCCATAAGTTGGTATCGGCGCTCGTCCATCACCAATTCGGGCAAGTGATTTGGTAACTTGTAAGCTGGGGTTCCTTCCTCAGAGGAAAAGGTGAAGACACCAACATGATCGAATTCATGCCGTTGCACAAACTCTAGTAGATGCTCAAAATGCTCGCTTGTTTCTCCTGGGAAACCAACAATAAATGTTGTCCGCAATACGGCTGTTGGTAGCGCCGTTTTGATGCGATCTATAATCCCATCATTTACACGTCCTTGCCAGGGACGATTCATGCTGCGGAGGATCTCTGGATGAGAATGCTGCAAAGGCAAATCCAGATAAGGCAAGACGTTGGCTGTTTCTTGAATCGCCGCGATCACATCTGGGGTCAGTCCCGTGGGATAAGCGTAATGCATTCTGATCCACGGTATATCTACTTTCCCCAAAGCGCGAAGTAATTCGGCTAATTTTGGCTGACCGTAAATATCTAGACCGTAATTAGTGGTGATTTGGGAAATGAGAATAATTTCCTTTACCCCTTGACTAACTAACTGCTCCGCTTCGGCGACTATAGATTCAATAGTACGCGATCGCTGGTTCCCTCGAAGATGAGGAATTATACAAAATGCACAACGATAATCACATCCTTCCGCAACCCGCAGGTAAGCTACGCCCTCGGTTGTAGTGCGATAGCGCGGTGTAGTTTCGTCGGCAATGTAGGTTGGTTCAATACTAACCTGTTTGACCCGCTCGCCTTGTTCTACACGCTCAATTACATTTACAATTTTGTGATAATCGCCAGTACCCACAACGGCGACTGCTTCGGGTAACTCCTCCAAAAGTTGTTCTTGGAAGTGTTGCGCCATACAGCCAGTGATGACGATTTTTTTGTTTGCCTCTGCCAGTTCTACCAAAGTTCTGACAGATTCTTGCCTAGCTGCTTCAATAAAACTACATGTATTAACAATAACGTAATCTGCTAACTCCTCGTTCGTATCTACACCGTAGCCTGCTTCTACCAGCAGTCCGAGCATATGTTCTGTATCAATTCGATTTTTCTCGCAGCCCAAGTGAGAAATGGCAATTGTTGGCTTGTCACCCATATTTGGAAAATATATTCATTTTTTTTCTTTTAATCAAACACTCCAGAACTAATTTCACTTTTTTCCTATCACTATCCTTATGACAAAAATAGAGCGGCAGATTCTCACTGTCAGCAATTGTCCGTGGACTTATGACCCTATCAATAATAAAAATAGAGGTCATGTTATGATATTTTTATCAATCTGTTCCCCAGGGTAAATTGAAGTGTCTTTGGGTACATTTGACACTTGTAATGTTTTTTAACAGTTCGCCTATAGGTATTTTACATTACCGCAGCGTGTGCGTTGTTAACCTACCCATCGGGAAGCCGCCCAAAGGGCTTGTTGTGAGAAGTCGCTACCCTCAGGGAAATCGACGAAAGCGACTACGCCTATAAAGCAGTAATGCTACCCTGGCGATTGGCAAGTCCTACGACTGTGCGCGGACCTGACGCCTAAACCACGGAAAGCTGCCTTGCGTCTAGTGAGTGGCAAAACTCCTCTTCTAGCCAAGTTTTATCTTAACATATCTTATGGGAGGTTTCACGCCAATTTCTATTTGAGGAAGAAGCTAGTAAACCGACTATCACAAAACACATTTGACTATTTAATGAAAAGTCAAGAGTCAAGGGTCAAAAGGAGCCAGTCACGTGCGGGGTTTCCCCCGTTGAAGAGCCACCCCCGTTTGGAGGTTCCCGACATTCAGGGGAGTGGCGTTGAACTGGCGTTCAATAGTCAAAAAATTCTGGACTCTGGACTCCGCGAGGCGGATTAAAGACGTGGACTTATATCAGATATTTAAAATTCGCTCACCAATTATTGGGGTGGTTCACCTGCTGCCACTGCCGACCTCACCGCGTTGGGGAGGTAGCCTAAAAGCGGTGATTGACCGTGCCGAACAAGAAGCCGCAGCCCTGGCAAGTGGAGGGGTTGATGGTCTGATTGTAGAGAATTTTTTCGACGCGCCCTTTACTAAAAACCAAGTTGATCCAGTGGTTGTGAGTGCTATGACCATTGTGGTGCAGAGGATACAGAATTTGGTGACTTTGCCTATGGGCTTAAATGTTTTGCGAAATGATGCCAAAAGTGCAATGGCGATCGCTAGCTGTGTACAGGCACAATTTATCCGCGTCAACGTTCTCACAGGGGTAATGGCAACCGATCAAGGATTAATTGAGGGAGAAGCCCATCAACTACTCCGCTATCGTCGGGAGTTAGGCTGCGATGTTAAAATCCTAGCCGATGTGTTAGTGAAGCACGCCCGTCCTTTGAGTTCTCCAAATCTCACAGTCGCCGTCAAAGACACCATTGAAAGGGGTTTAGCAGACGGAGTTATTTTGTCTGGTTGGGCTACTGGTAGCCCTCCTAACTTAGAAGATTTAGAACTAGCTTGTGGTGCAGCAAATGGCACACCAGTCTTCATCGGTAGTGGGGCTAATTGGGAAAATATTGATACATTGATGCAGGCAGCAGATGGTGTAATAGTTTCCAGTTCCCTGAAACGTCACGGACGCATAGAGCAACCAATAGATCCAATTCGCGTCAGTCAATTTGTGGAAGCCGCACGTCGCAATTGGAATTCCAAAGGTGAAAGCAAATCAGCAGAACAAGTGAAGTTACATTCTTAAATGGGGCATGGGAAGAAATACCCAATACTTCTCTACGAGAGGCTGCGCCAACGACTTCGCTCAGTACAAGTGCCCAATACCCAATACTTCGACTTCGCTCGGTACAAGTGCCCAATGCCCAATGCCCAATGCCCATTAACCAATAGCAGTTTATGATTCGCCGCCGTTCTACTCCTTGGATTCATAAATGGTCACGTCCATTGATTGCCGCGATCGCTGGATGTGGTGCCTTGACAACAGCTTATCTCACTATAGAAAAGTTAACAGGAGGCAGTGCAGCTTGTGTGGCACAGGCTGGTGTCATGGGCTGTAATGATGTCCTTTCCAGTCCTTGGGCAACAGTTTTTGGCCAGCCATTAGCTTTGTTTGGGTTTTTGGCATACACCAGTATGGTGATATTTGCTTTGGCTCCCTTGGTATTCAACTCAGTTGAAAACAATCGCCGCAAACAATTGGAAAATTGGACGTGGTTGCTGCTGCTGGGCGGTGCGATCGCTATGTCTGTCTTTAGCGGTTACTTAATGTACGTGCTGGCATCTCAAATAAGAGCTATTTGTCCTTACTGTATCGGTTCAGCTTTATTCTCCCTCAGTCTTTTGGTTCTGACGATTACCGGTCGAACTTGGGAAGATATTGGACAAATCTTCTTTACTGCTATTATTGTGGGGATGGTGACGCTCATTGGTACTTTAGGCGTCTATGCTGGCGTGAATAAATCAGATATTACAGCTGGTGGAACTCCTGGACAACCCGTGAACATTTCCTTTACTCCCAAGGAAAACCCTAACCCAGCGTTCGGTTGGGAAGTTACCACTACTTCTGGTGAGGCAGAAATAGCCTTAGCACGCCAGCTGGCAAAGGTAGGCGCGAAAGAATACACTGCTTACTGGTGTCCTCACTGCCATGAACAAAAGCTGCTTTTTGGTAAAGAAGCTGAGGAAATAATCAACAATGATATTAAGGTAGAGTGCGCTGCCGATGGACTCAAAGCTAAACCAGAACTGTGTAAAGCCGCAAAAATTGAAGGCTTCCCCACTTGGATTATCAATGGTAAAAGCTATAGCGGAGTCCAAAGCTTAGAGGAACTAGCGAAAATTTCTGGTTACACAGGCTCTCGTAACTTCAAGTATTTCAAGTAATTGACTTGAGTCGGCCTCAGCGCCGGTTTGTAATGAATTGGCTAGCCTACACCGACCTACCCACAGTCAACTGGATGAATACAGCAAAGTCTGTTTCCAGTTGGCTTTTTTGTTTTTTGCAATAGATAATAGGTATTGGAAAATATGCAATTACCAATTTTCCTCCAGCTTTTATCTGCAAATATCTCAAACGTCAGGAAATTAATTAAATATAATTGTCCTCTATATATATATGATAATAGATCACAAATACCACGATGCCTTGAAGAACCTTGCCGAGTTGAAAGAACTCTTAGAAACTCTATTTAGCTCCGGCTTGAGCTATTTTAGCCCGATAGTTAATAGCTATAGGAAATAGAGAATGAATCAGCAGCTAGGCAAGCGTTTTGTGAAGTTAATCTTGAGACTGCAATCTCTTAGTCGAGGACATAGAGAATTCGTGACTGCAACGCTGGTGACAGTCTGCGTCGTGCTTTTGCACTTCACCGGATTATTGCAATCTTTGGAATTGGCAGCTTTGGATGAATTTTTTCGTTTACGTCCAGATGAACCACCAGAAGAGCGGATTACGATCGTAGCGATTGATGAAACCTCTATAAAGGCAGTCGGTTCGTGGCCGATTCCAGATACGAACATTGCCCAGCTGTTGCAAAAATTAAACGTCCACAAACCCCGTGCTATTGGCTTAGATATCTACAGAGATTTGCCAGGAAAGGCTGGGAATCAACAACTGTCTAATGCTTATAAGTCAATGCCCAACTTGATTGGTATTGAACTCCTAGCAAAGGACAAAAATCAAAATTTTAATGTTTCGCCTCCACGGGAACTGAATCAGGATCAAGTGGGCTTTAACAACGTGCTATATGATCTTGATGGTAAAGTACGTCGCAGTTTGTTGTATTGGCACGTTGATAATCAGGTACACGAAAGTTTTGCTCTGAAATTGAGTTTATTGTATTTAAAGTCAGAAGATATTACTCCCACCAAAGCAAAAAATAACCCTGAGTATTTGCAATTAGGTAAGGCAGCATTTACTCGTTTTGAGGCTAATGATGGTGCTTATGTGAGAGCTGATGCTGGAGGCTACCAAATTTTAACCAATTTTCCCAAACCCAAATGTCAAAGTTTATCTGGAGAATTTTGTCCTTTTAACCAGGTATCGATGAAAGATGTACTGGCTAATAAAGTCAAAGAAAACTTAATCAAAGATCGGATTATACTCATTGGCTCCACTGCACCCAGTCTCCAAGATTTTGTATTCATTCCTTATTCCAGCAGTCTAATGGATACGGTAAAGCCTGTATCTGGTATTCAACTGCAAGCTTATTTTATTAGTGAGTTAATCTCTGCTGCTCTACAAGGACGATCATTACTCAAAGTCTGGCCTGACTTAGTGGAATACTTGTGGATTTTTATCTGGTCTTATCTGGGAGCCGTAATGATATGGCGGATACGATATGCAATTATAAGCATGCCCAGTATCCTAGTTTCTTGTTTTGGATTAACCCTGAGTGCATACCTTGCTTTCTTGTCTGGTTGGTGGATACCGCTCATTCCCTCACTGGTTAGCTTTGGCAGTTCAGCTATTTTGATCACCAGTCATATTGCCCATAGCCAGCAAGAGTCGAAACGTTCCAAAGAATTTTTGCATGATGTAATCAATAGGATTCCTGATCCAATTTTTGTGAAAAATCAACAACACCAATGGATTGTTTTAAATCAAGCGTATTGTGAATTTATTGGTTATCCGAATGAGTTATTAATTGAAAAGTCAGACTATGACTTTTTCCCTAAACATGAAGCTGATGTCTTTCGACAACAGGATGAGGTTGTTTTTCGGACTCAGCAACCCCAGGAACACGAAGAAGAATTTACAAATGCCGATGGTCAGACTTATCAAATTGCCACTAAGCGATCGCTCCACAAAGACGCAGCTGGCAATTTGTTTTTAGTTGGGGTCATTCGAGATATTACTCAGCGCAAACTCAATGAGCAACATCTCAAGCGTAGTGCTGATGAACTATTCCGCTCTAACAATGAATTAAAACTTAAACAAGACCACTTGCGTTATTTAGCATATCACGATCCCCTAACAGGTTTATCCAATCGCAAATTTTTTGCCGAACAACTTTACGAGTCGTTACATTGGGCGCAACACTACAACTTGTTGCTGGGACTGCTGTTTATTGATCTAGATGGCTTTAAGCAGATCAATGATACTCTGGGGCATGAGATGGGCGATCGCTTGCTAATCACTATCGCTGAACGACTCAGCAACTCTTTACGCACTAGTGATACAGTTTCTCGTTTGGGTGGCGATGAATTTACTGTGATTTTACGGGCAATTCCTAATGTTCGAGTAGCTGCGAAAATTGCCGAAAAAATTTTAAGCAGCATTAACAAGCCAATTGTTTTAAACGGCGATACAATCCGAGTCTCTGCCAGTATTGGTATTAGTGTCTACCCATACAACAGTCAAGACAGTGAAACTTTGATGATACAAGCCGATGCAGCAATGTACCGTGCCAAGCGTCTGGGTAAAAATCGCTATGAGTTTGCTTAATTAATCAATAGTCAAGCCTCCAGATTGTTTTTACTTTAGTCAATATTTTTACCTTCAAATTAGGAATGTGGACTTGCAACACGTCCAAGGCGCTGTCTTGAAAAAGCTTGCGTATATGAGAACATCGGTAGAAAAAGAATTAGTCATCAGAGGTAATTAGGAAACTAACTGAACTTATTAAGTATTTTTACTTTCCAAAAATATACTTATACTTACTACTCTGATTACGGTATTTTATAGTTATATACTTTTTAAAATCCTTATAATATCGCCATTTTGTTGTTTTTTATTTATGTATTTTTACTGTAACTAAATCTTAACTAGAGAACAAAACAAGTATTATCTGATATTTTTATCATGATCATTATTCACGAAAGATAGTGTTTGTACTTACGGCAATCAAAATGTTATCAGATACTATTAATAAATTATGAAGTAGGCGCAATACTCACACTAATTTATCAACATATCTAACTTTAGACTGATGTAAAGATAGCATATTTAAGAATATTACTTAAGTATAAATAGTGTTTAATGCCAGGAAATTAATGTTAATCTAGAAGTAGATACCACTATTACTTGTAGACTAGCAGCAAAGATTTAATAAAGTTGAAATCTATTTTCCCAAAAACCCAGTAAATATACGTTAATAAACCAAAAATACACTTTTAAATTAAAAAGTAGTGAATTTACTGAAAGATATGAAAAGTAACTTCCGAATCACAAAGTTTATGATATTCTGCATAGGTGCTTACATCCTAATACCGCAAATTGCCGCTTGCACAGGTATATTCAGTACTGCAAGTGTTAATGCTTTTGGCGCTACTAGCAGTAACACCTTAATCACTCGTAAAATCAATTCTCAAAATTTAAAAAACGACATATATATTCCACCAAATTATGGTGGCCCCGACAGTCATCATGGTAGCGGCACTCGCTAATCGCAATTTTGGATTTTGATGAAGTAGCGCAGTCAGCAGCCTTTACTAGAAGCTGTAGGGGAAAATTGAATCAAGACAATAGTGGAGATTTCCACCAATGATCTGTTTGTACAAGTGTGTGGACTTGCCAATTTGGATCTGGTTGAGGATAATCTAAACGGTAGTGTCCGCCTCGACTTTCGGTTCTAAAAGCAGCACTTTTGAGAATTAAATCAGCCACATCTAATAAATTGCGGGTTTCTGCCCAAAGTCCCAATTGCCGTTCAACATCTGGTATGTCAAAACTAGCTGGTTCTGCGGGACGTAAAGCAAGCAAGAATTGACTTAAAGGCAAGATAGCGAAATCTTGCTGCCAAGATTCAACAGTAGCGATCGCAGTTTCCAACCTTGATTGCTCCCGACAAATACCAGCACTTTCCCATACTAGACGCGGTAATTTCTCTCTGAGTGCTTCTAGCTGTGCTTGCTGGATGTGCCAGTCACTAGCATTAACACTAAATTTGCGTAATGGCAGCACTGGTGTTTCTGATGGCAGCCGAATATTTTCCAACTCAATATTAGCCATCTGCGCCCCAAAGACAATACATTCCAGCAGAGAATTACTGGCAAGGCGATTTGCCCCATGCACGCCGGTACTAGCAGTTTCACCCACGGCGTACAAACTCTTGATATTTGTGCGATTCATCAAATCCGCAACAATGCCACCCATCCAGTAATGGGCAGCCGGCGCTACAGGAATTGGTTCATGGAAAACATCAACGCCCCAATGCTGACAAACTTTGATGATGTTGGGAAAGCGGTGACGAATCTTGTCGGCGGGGATGGGGCGCATATCCAACCACACATGGGCAGTCGCCAGATCAACGGCAGTACGTTGTAAATGGCTGAAAATTGCTCTACTAACTACATCTCTAGGTGCCAGTTCACCCGCCGGGTGGTAGTCAAAGGCAAAACGCCGCCCTTCGTTATCCACAAGGTGCGCCCCCTCGCCGCGTACAGCTTCGCTAATCAGAAAGCGATCGGCACCAGGTTTAGTCAGGGCAGTGGGGTGAAATTGCACAAATTCCAAATCGCGGAGGATCGCCCCAGCACGAGCTGCGATCGCAACCCCATCACCCGTACTCACAGCCGGGTTAGTAGTTTGGGCAAATACCTGACCACCGCCGCCGGTTGCCAATACCACAGCACCAGCTTTTACCCAGGTGATTTCACCTTGATAAAATAGGCTAATTCCTTGACAGCGTAGGCGTAGCCCGTCGTAGACATCGCTTTCCGGTTCAATCCACAAACTCAAAGCCAAAGCTTGCTGAATGACTTGAATATTCGGACGACGTAATACTTGAGCGGTAAGGGTGGTGGTAACTTCCCTCCCTGTGGTGTCAGCAGCGTGGAGAACGCGGTTGCGAGAATGGGCAGCTTCTAAAGTTAAAGCCAAAGTTTGGCCATGACGGTCAAAAGCTACCCCCAAGTTAACTAGCGATTGAATGCAGTTAGGGGCAAGTTCGGCGAGAAATTCTACGGCGGTGGGATCGCATAATCCTGCACCTGCCCGGATCGTATCTTCAATGTGTAGCGTGGGAGAATCTTCCGGGGCAACAGCTGCGGCAATGCCACCTTGCGCCCAATCACTGGCGGATAAAGCAACAGTTTCTTTGGTAATCAAGCCGACTCTCAAGGATTCTGGCAGACACAGCGCTGTGTATAGTCCAGCAGCACCAGCGCCGACTACTAAGACATCAAATTGGCTAGGAATATCTATCTGAGGCAAGGTAAAAGCACAGGGGAGAGTGAGGAGTTAGGAGTGAGAAGTTAGGAGTGAGAAGTTAGGAATTTTGAATTTTCAACTCATAACTCCTAACTTATAATCGTGTCCCACTGCCTAGAATCAGGAGTGGGCTGATATTTGCTACATTACAGCAGTTTTCATGTATTTGAATCACATCTGTCGTAGGGGCACAGCAATGCTCATTGGTGTCAACTTCAGAAAAAATCTGCTTTGAGAAGGCGTTTTGCCCTCATCCCCTAACCCCGAATCCCAAGTTGGGATTCGGGGAACTAGAGAATTTGCTCCCCTCTCCCAATTTTGGGAGAGGGGCTGCGGGTGAGGGTCAAACCTCGAAAGCATGCCTTGCCTAACTTCTACGTTAAGTTGACACCAATGAGCTTTTTCTGTGTCCTTACCCGCGTCGTCTATTTACCTGAAAATAGCTGTAACTGCAACAGTTATCTGTAGATGCCGTTGTTAAAGCGATCGTCTCCCTCGTTGAAGGCAGGCTCTAATTCTGTCACGGTGAATTTATCGAAGTTGGCTTGCAGAGTTTGTTTTTGGCGATCGCTCAATCCGGGAAGATCCAATACATCCTCTACCTTTTTGTAGGGAGCATTTGTGATGATTTTCTTAGCTAGGGTGGGATAAAGCCCTGAATACTGTTGAAAAGCTCGGACGTTGGTATTATTCAAATCAATTTTTTTACCAAATTCCGTTCCTAGTTTAGCGTCTGCCCGATTCTGCCGCTCAATTGCCAGAACTGGGACTTGGGGAAAAACAAAACTGTTGAAACTAGCAGCTTGGGCTATCTGAGTTGTTCCCAACCATCCCCAGCAACTAAGTAGCAAACTAAACACTGTTAATAAACGCGCTAATCTTTTCACGATTTTTCTACCTCTTTCCATCAAACAGAAATAAAACTTTTAAGCCAACAGCCGTCAGCAGTCATCAAAAACTAATATACAGCGTATTAATATCCACAATATTTGCCGTTACTGGGGTTGACTGTACTTTTGCCAAAAATTTTCATCGGGGTAAGAGTGCCTGCATAGCTGCAATAGCGTTGCATCCATGATTCTGGTAGCATTAAGAGCTAGACGAAACCTTTTGGGATTGGCTGATTCTGGCGATTTATAATACCAAAAACCCGATCAAAAAATACTTGATGGTGATCGACTGTTATGTAATATTTCTTAACTAATTAATCATTCTTGATGTGCAGTAGACTGGGCTGGAAAAAGTTTCGGTTTTGAGATTACACAATTTTTTCATATTTTAGGCGGCGATCGCAGCTAACAAAAATAGGCTGTCTACCAAAATTGTGCTTAAAACAGCGCCACTAAAGGCATACCAGTGTCTTTGATTTCGACCTAAAGGGGAAATTCCGATTGTTAACAGCAGTAAGGCGAGCATTATCGCCCAAGTTTGTCCCCAAGGCGTTTGTACTTGGATCAGGGCATTTTGTAAGATTTGCGGTGCTACATCTGCATTTACTCTCATAATTTGCCGCCAATAGGGCATCAAATCTACTATATAAAAATATACATCTGTTAAAACTGTACCGAGTAAAGAACCTAAATAAAACCAGTTACCCACCTTGCCCCAATTCTTCGCCAAACACCAGCAAGCAAACGGTAAACCGATCAACTCTACTGGCAGATGCCATAAAGGCTCCCAACGTAACCAGCCCCAGTAAATCGCTCCAGCTAACCAACTCCAGCTAAATCCTAAGAGCAAATCCCCCCAGACGTAAGTTGCAGGACGTGACATTAACCTAAAACTTAGCCACACCCAAAATGCTGTCAGCCCTAAACTTAGACTTGGTAGCGATCGCACTATTGGCGCTTCTATAAATACTGGTACTGTTACCAAAAACACTGCTGCCGCAAACACTAACCAAGTTTGCCTCTTAGAAATAGATAAAGTGACAGAGGGAGAAGAAGAGAGTGTAGATTCCAATTGCCTGATACCCTTCTGCCCAGTATCAGCTAAATCCAACTCGGTATCAATAGAAGGGGTAGAAGCTATGTAGCAGGACAGTGTATTATTAATCAAAGTTTTTAATATTTGTTACTAAACTTTATCTTATTTGAAGATATCACACTTTCAAATCCCCCCTAGGGGTATTTTAATTATACTGAAATTTTCGGGGAGCGCTGTCGCAAACCAAACGAAGGGACTTCCAACAAATAAATTACCCAATCTTGTGGGGTGGGCATCTTGCCCGCCTTAGCTTAGGGGCGCTCGTGTCGCCCACCCCACAAGAAGTAGTTGAGTATTTTTTTATTTGGAAGTCCCGAAACATTCTGCGCCAAACCACACGACAAACGAAACTTGCACAGCAAGTTGGAACCCCCCGGATTCATCCGTAGGGTAGTTCAGATTGAAAACC
>NZ_JBTYKD010000086.1:0-25989 GCF_054880495.1 Nostoc sp. | reverse complement strand
CCCAAAATCCCTCTCCCAGATATGGGAGAGGGATTTAGGGTGAGGGCAAAAACTACGGTTCTCAACTTAGATGAGGTTTAAGTACAAGAAAGAAAAACGAACCGCGTACTCCTGCGGAGGACAAGCTACGCGCAGCATCTCTAAAAGTTGGACGCGTACCACTTCCCTACGGGACGCGCAAGGGACGTGGAAGCAAGCTACGCGTAGCGTCTCCTTGGCGCAGCCTCTCGTAGACAAGACTTGGACGCAAAGAAAGAAAGAAGTTAAAAGGGTTTGGCGTACCCTCATAAAGAAAGGGTATAAGTCCTAATTAATTGTCTAAGTTACTCCCAGAATGTGCTAATTCTTGTTAACTTAAAGAAATGCTAATTAATGCTGAACTCCTACTGCAATACCAACGCTGTAAACGCCGGCCTTTTCTAGATATCCACGCTGACAAAAGTCAGCGCGATGCTCCCAATGAGTTGCTACGGAAACTCCAACAGGACAAAATCGCCCATCATCTGAGTGCTTTGGCAAACGTGACTTATGATCAACCAAATTATTCTTATGGAAACTGGGAAAACGCAGAGAAGGCAACTTTAGAATTGATGGAGCGTGGGGTTGAGTATATATATAAAGGAGTACTCTTAACAACTTATTCTGAAGCATACACCTTACTGAGTCGTCCAGATTTACTTGTCAAAGAACCAGGACAATCCCATTTTGGAGATTGGATCTACGTCCCGGCTAGTATTGAACTGGGTAAGCGCCCTAAGCAAGAATATCAAGTTGTCGCTGCATTTCATGCCCAAGTGTTGGCAACAGTGCAGGAAGTTGCACCTGAAACAGCTTCGCTCATATTGCGAACCAAAAATACAAGTTATGCGGTGGATTTGTTTAAATGGATGCCACGAATGCAGCAGATTCTGGAGGAGTTTATTCAAGTTTTAGAGTTACCTAATCCGCCAGAGGTGTTTATTGCGCGGCAAAAGTGCAATCTCTGCCATTGGTATAGTCAATGTTATGCGATCGCACAATCTGAAAAACATCTCTCACTGGTACCAGGAGTAACACCCATCCGCTACACTCAACTGCAAGCCTTAGCCATCACCACACTGGAATCTCTCGCTGACACCAGTCCCAGCACCTTAGAAAACCTGCTTGGTTTCGACAGTGAAGTAGCGCCTAAGCTGGTAGTGCAAGCTCAATCTGCCCTGGAAAAACGACCGCTTATTTTACCCTACCCGCTACCAATAAAAGATATTACATTCACAGCCCCCATAGAGCTTTACTTTGATATTGAGGCACAGCCAGACTTAGATTTAGATTATCTCTTAGGGGTTTTAGTCGTTGATAGACTTGCCAACACAGAACAGTTTTATTCGTTTTTAGCAGACAAACCAGAAGACGAAGAATTAGTTTGGCAGCAATTTTTGGATTTGGTTTGGCAATATCCCGAAGCACCAATTTATCATTTTTGTGTCTACGAGTTTGATACAGTCAAACGGTTAGCAAAACTTTACCGCACTCCCTACGCCTCAGTGCGTCCTGTATTGAGTCGATTTGTGGATGTGTATGAACAATTAACCCAAAGTGTAGCATTGCCAGTAGAAAGTTATGCCCTGAAAGCGATCGCTCGTTGGTTAGGATTTGAGTGGCGGGAAAAAGAAGCTAGTGGTGCCAAATGTATTTATTGGTATGATCAGTGGCTAGAAACAGGCGATCGCACCTTACTAGAAATTATCCAAAGCTACAACGAAGATGATTGCCGCGCTACCCGTAGAGTCAAAGATTGGCTTGTCAACTTTTTTCAGGATGAATATGGTTTGCGACGAGCTTAATTAATTTCGTATTTTCTAAAAGTTTTTAATTTGTTGGAATACATATTATAGCAATTCAAAATTAAGAAAACCTGATTTCATCAGAGTTTCCAGGCTTGTATCTTTCACATTCTTTTTTTTTCATTGGTATTATTTGTAGGGGCGCATAGTTGTCATAGGTGTCAACTTAACGTGAAAGTTAGTCTAGAAGTAGCTTTTAGAGATTGTCTCGTTCCCAGTCTCTGACTGGGAATGCCTATGCGAGGCTCCGCCTGTTGACTTGCGGCAGAGCCGCAATGAGCAACATTTCCAGCCAGAGGCTGGAAACGAGGTTTTAAAAGAGTTTTGGCTTAAGTTGACACCAATGATAGTTGTGCGTCCCTACCGCGTTTTGATTTAACAAAAAAATTATATGCAGCTAATTAAAAAAATCTTCGTATTACCACGAATTATTTACTTCTTTATCCCGATTGTAATTATCATTTACTTATTCACAAACTTACTGTCAAATGCTGTTGAAGTAAGTAGCATAGAATTTATCGGTGAAGCCACTTTACCGAAAGGTTTAATCTTTAAAAAAACTGAAGTTGGAGGTTTATCTGGAATTACTTATGATCCAAAAAGCAACCTTTATTATGCTATTTCCGATGACCGGGGGCAAAAAGCTGCCGCCCGTTTCTACACCTTGAAAATCGACTTAAGCAAGGGTTCCCTACAAAAAGGTGGAATTATTCCGGTCAGTATTACCACATTATTAAATGAAAATGGTCAAACATTTCGCCCTGGTGAAACTGATACAGAAGGTATTGCCTTAACTAATAAAGTAACTGTGTTTATTTCTTCTGAGGGCGATGTGAGAAAATTAATTAATCCTTTTATTAAAGAGTTCTCACTATCTTCTGGTAGGGAAATTAAAACACTTCCCATCCCAAACAAATTTTTGCCAGATAAAAGTAGTCAAAAAGGTATCCGCAACAATTTGGCTTTTGAAAGCCTCACCATCACACCCGATAAAAAGCATATATTCACAGCCACCGAAAATGCTCTAATTCAAGATGGTATCGCAGCTAAACCTAACATCAGTAGTCCTTGCCGGATTTTGCAATACAACTTGCTCAACAATCAGCCAGAAAAGGAATTTCTTTATCAAACTGAACCAGTTACACCATTTTTGGATCTGACTGGCAAATTCGCTAGTGGATTACCTGATTTACTTGCTCTCGATAATCAAGGACACTTCCTAAGTTTAGAACGGTCTTTTACTGGTTTAGGATTTGCTATTTCTCTGTTTCAGGTTTCTTTAGAAGGAGCGGATGATATTCATAAAATAGATAGCCTTTTAGCAGTTGACTCAAAAAATATTAAACCAGTTCAGAAAAAACTGCTGTTAGATTTGAGAACCCTAGATGTACTGCTAGACAACATCGAAGGTTTAACTATTGGTCCTAAACTACCCGATGGACAGCAATCACTAATTCTCGTCAGTGATAACAATTTTAACTCCTTGCAACGCACCCAGATACTAGCCTTTAAAATTAAATTTGAAACACCACTAATTAGATTATTACGCCGTTTATTGCTGAATTTTAACCATTAGCTGTACGGAGATACAAGTGCGTTCGTGTCTTTACTGCTATTTACTTGTTTACAGCTTATTTATGTGTATTTACGGAATTTACTAGGCAACTTTTTCTAGCGTTTTTGTAGTTTACGTGTAATTTCTCAACCGGATTCATTAATAAATATGTTATAGAATGTTTAGGAAATTTTCCATAGTGATTATAGCAGATAATTAATTTTCTCCAATTTCTGATATTTTTTAGATTTAAATTTAATAATTAGATAGACTTATGAAAGTATTTTGCCAACAATATTTTTTATAAATGATTTTTATGACACAAAATAAAATTGAGAAAATGGTAGGGGAAAAAGCAGAGTTAGACAATTACATTGGACAATTTTTAAATAATCGCTATTTAATCAGAGATTTGATTGGCAAAGGGGGGATGGGTAGAGTTTATTTAGCAGAAGATACTGCTAAAGGTGGTATGGCAATCGCAATTAAAATCTTATCACTCAGTTTGGCAAACCAACAAATGTCTCAACGCTTTGCCAGAGAGATTTTTATTGGCGCTCAATTGGGTCGCAAAAGTAAACATATTGTTCGCATTTTAAGTTACGGAGTTACTGAGGATAAAACTCCGTTTTATGTAATGGAATACCTGCAAGGAAAAAATCTCAAACAAATTCTCAAAATTCAGCCTTTAACATTATCAGAGTTTTTAGATATTTGTAATCAAATTTGTTTAGGCTTACAATGTGCCCACCAAGGAATCAGCCTTAAAGGAGAGATTTATCCCATTGTTCACAGAGATATAAAACCAGAAAATATATTCATTAGTGAAGATAGTAAACAAGGAAAAATTGTTAAAATATTAGATTTTGGGATTGCCAAGTTTTTAACAGAGCGAAGTGGGATGACCTTGACAGATTCTTTTATTGGCAGTTTGCCTTACTGTTCTCCAGAACATATGGAAGGGCGCAAATTGCTAGATGTCCGCTCTGATATTTACAGTTTGGGAGTACTAATGTTTGAGATGCTAACAGGAAAACATCCATTTCAGACAAAAAGTAACTCTTTTGGTACTTGGTATCAAGCACATCGTTTTCAAATGCCACCTACAGTTGAGCAAGTGAATCCGCAAGTCAAAATACCGCAGATATTAGAAAAAATGTTGATGAGTTGTTTAGCTAAAGAATTAAGTGATCGCCCTCAAAATATAAACAAAATATTAGAAGATTTAGAAAAGGTTAATATTCAGCTTAATGAAGTTAGTCATAACAAGAGTAGTGACATTATTGACCTCTCAATTCCCATCCAATTAGTACCTGCAACATTATTATCAGAAAAAGAGTGTTGGCAGAAAAAGTGGCCTAAAAATAAACCAATTGCGCGAATTGGATTTCCTCATTTACTACATACTATTCAAAGACCTATACCAACTTTTTGGGCAATGTTGCCCAAACAAGAGATTACAAACTTTTCGGACAAAATACATGGCACTGAATTTATTACTCAAATGAATGTATACCCGATGCTATTATGGGTTACAGTCCTATACAATTCCCAGCCTTCTCTGACTAAGTGGCTACCTTATTTTTTGGATTTGAAAGATAATAAAGGGGAAAAGATAGCGCGTAGTTTAGCAGAAGTAGGCTACTACCATCTCCTATTTTTTGCCCTAGAAGATCCAGACTGTTGCTCTCACGTAACGACTTTAAGCCTAACGGCTAACCAGCGCCACCAACTTGTAGATTGCTTAGATATGAATCAACAGTCAAATGAAATAATTTTGCCTAATCAAGCCAAAAATCTGCTAAAAACAGAGTATGAAAAACTGAAATTAGATATCTTACTAAAGTTAGGCGCAGATCAAAAAACTGAGAAAGAAGGTTCAAAAAATTGGATGGCTAAATTTTTGGAGATTTTTTTAAAACTTTTATCACGTTATTGAAAGTCCGCTCTCAAAATAAAAAGCCTTGCCATCATTACCTAATTATATTCTTATGTGTGTATTGCTAACTTTAAATGGACTCAGCAGCAAAGGTGATCAAAGTGAATCAAAGCCTATTTACATCTCCAATTAGTACGGGCTTGCTTGCCAATCGTTATCAACTCAAGCAATTAATTGGCAGTGGTGGCATGGGAGAAGTTTTTTTAGCAAATGATATTTTGTTAGGAGGTATACCAGTTGCTATCAAGTTTTTGACTCAGACTTTTGTCAATACCAAGATGCAAAAATACTTTGCTCGTGAAGCTTTAATGAGTGCAGCTTTGAGTCAAAAGAGCGTACATATAGTACGGGCGTATGATTATGGTATAAATGAGCAAGGAAAACCATACTATGTTATGGAACATCTAAGTGGCAAGAGTTTAAAGGATTTAATTCCGTTGCCCCTGCCCATGTTTTTAACTCTCTCCCGGCAAATTTGTTTGGGCTTACAGTGCGCTCATCAAGGTATTAACATTGATGGCAAAATTTGTCCGCTAGTTCATAGAGATATTAAGCCTGCAAATATATTAGTAATTCCCGATCCGATATTGGGTCAGTTAGTTAAAATTCTCGATTTTGGTATTGCTAGATTTTTGAATTATACATCAACAGCTAGTACAAATAGGGGATTTAATGGCACTTTACCCTACTGTTCTCCAGAACAGCTAGATGGGGAAAGATTAGATAGTCGCTCTGATATTTATAGCCTGGGTGTGATGATGTTTGAGATGCTCACAGGCAAAAAACCTTGGCAACCAGAAACTGATTACTTTGGTGCTTGGTATAAAGTACATCAGTTTGAACAACCAAAAGCGATCGCAGATATTAAACCCACTCTTGAAGTACCTGAAAAACTAAATCATTTAATCATGTCTTGTCTTGCTAAAAAAGCAAGCGATCGCCCACAAAATATCGCTCAAATTCTGGAAGTATTAAACAGTTTAGAACAGTCCAATTATCCCAGCTTACCGACAATCTTAGCTCCTACTTCCATCATTACCCCTCCCTTATACTCTGGATTACCAATCACAGTAGAACAAAGCTGTCAGCAACTTTTGTGGCCTGAAAATAAACCAATTCAAGAAATTGTTTTTCCCCAGCTTCTAGACACGGCACAAGCATCAATGACAGCACTATGGTTGATGTTGCCTAAAGAAGAGATCAAAAAGTATGCCCTTTCTACTCGTTACAACCAATTTATCTTCATGACATCCCCTCACCCAATGCTGTTGTGGGTGACTGTACTGTACAATCGGCAATTGGCTCCTAAATGGCTACCGTGCTACTTAGATATGCAAAATCCCCAAAATCTGCGGCTGGTAAGTTTCCTGGCTGAAAATGAACGCTACCCTTTGATTTTCTTTACCTTAGAAGCACCACATTCTTGCATTAACGTTCTCAGCAGTCAGATCGAGCCAACTCAACGGCAAATGTTGAAAACCTGGGTGGAACAGAGTCATAGTCTACCACCTGCTTCTCAACTCCAGTTGAGCAAACAGCTATTAAAGCAGCAGTATAAACAAATGCAATCCCGGATATTGCAGCATCTGGAATCAAAGCCACTGGTTGTATTATCAGGCTCTATTTAATCTAAAATTCGCACCTTGGAGAGACGGGACAAAAATAAGTCCTAATTCCCAACTCTAAAACACTTGACAAGTAGAAAATAAATAGCGATAATAGCAAAGTTGACAAACAAGGGACTGTAGTTCAATTGGTTAGAGCACCGCCCTGTCACGGCGGAAGTTGCGGGTTCGAGCCCCGTCAGTCCCGTTCTAAATTTATCGTTCCTAGTTTTATTTTGGTTAGAGATCCAACTTTAAGTAAAGCTAATTTGGGGTGCTTCAGATATAAGCTACATTGATCATGCTTTGCGAAAGAGAGAATTAACTGTGACTGTCAGAGTCCGTATTGCACCGAGTCCAACCGGAAATTTACATATTGGTACAGCTAGAACGGCTGTATTTAACTGGTTATTTGCCCGCCACCACAGTGGGAAATTTATCCTGCGAATAGAAGACACAGACCTAGAGCGATCGCGTCCCGAATACACCGAGAATATTCTTGAAGGGCTGCGCTGGCTAGGACTGAACTGGGATGAAGGACCATTTTTCCAATCCCAACGCCTGGATCTTTATAAAGAAGCAGTAGAAAAATTGCTAGATCAAGGATTAGCCTATCGGTGCTACACCACTTCCGAAGAACTAGAGGCTCTGCGAGAAGCCCAAAAAGCTAGAGGTGAAGCTCCTCGCTATGACAACCGTCACCGTCACCTCACGCCAGAACAACGCGCCGCATTTGAAGCCGAAGGTCGCTCCTCTGTGATTCGCTTCCAAATCGAAGATGGGCGGGAAATTATCTGGAATGACCTAGTAAGGGGAAAGATGTCTTGGCAAGGTAGCGATTTAGGTGGTGATATGGTCATCGCCCGCGCTTCAGAAGAGGCTAGCGGTCAACCTTTATACAACTTTGTAGTTGTAGTGGATGACATCAATATGCAAATCACCCATGTCATCCGGGGAGAAGACCACATTGCCAATACTGCCAAGCAAATTTTACTCTATGAAGCAATGGGTGCAAAAATTCCAGAGTTTGCTCACACGCCACTGATTTTAAATACGGAAGGGCGCAAGCTTTCTAAGCGGGATGGTGTTACTTCCATTTCTGAGTTTCAGCAAATGGGCTTTATTGCTGAAGGCTTGGTGAATTACATGACATTGTTGGGTTGGTCTGCACCAGACTCGACGCAAGAAATATTTACCTTAGAAGTAGCAGCCAAGGAGTTTGGCTTTGAGCGTGTAAATAAAGCAGGCGCAAAGTTTGACTGGGACAAGCTGGACTGGTTGAACAGTCAGTATATCCACAAGACGCCGATAGATAAACTCACAGATTTAGTCATACCCTATTGGCAAGCGGCTGGGTATAAATTTGATGGTGGAAGAGAACGCCCCTGGTTAGAACAGTTAGTAACTTTAATTAGCCAGAGTTTGACTCGTTTAGTAGATGCAGTACCTCAAAGCCAACTGTTTTTTAGCGACACCGTTGAATTTAGCGAGGAAGCCAGTACACAACTGAAGCAAGAAGGTTCTGCTGCTGTGCTTGAGGGGATTGTTACAGCTTTGGAAAATCAGCCGCAACTGTCGGAAGTCGCCGCCCAAGATATTATTAAGCAGGTGGTGAAAGAGCAAAAAGTCAAAAAAGGCTTAGTGATGCGATCGCTCCGAGCAGCCTTAACTGGAGATGTTCATGGCCCCGATCTGATCCAATCTTGGTTACTACTAAATCAGATTGGTTTAGATAAGTCGCGCTTGAGTCGGGCGATAACGGAAGTTAATTAGTGATTACTTCCAGATTTTAGAAATATTTTAGATTTTAGGGGCGCAGGTTTGTACGCCCCTAAAATCTAAGGTAAAGCAACTATAGAAACAATAAATCATTGACTAATTACTAATGAATTATTCCCAATTTCCAATCTAAAATAGGTAGTCAATTCTCCTCACATTGGGAACTTGGTGTGTAAAATTCATGTCTTCAAAAACACTTAGAAGCGAAGTAATTACAATGCCGACAAAAGCGCTCAATAGAGGGATGAGATTATCGTTGATGATAATTACGCTCTGCATCACATCGACAGTTAATGCTATGACTGATGCTCAGGAAGCGCCAACGATATTTGGAGATGTCACTATTGACCCACAGTTTTCGCCAGACCCCCTGACAGTTCGCGGCATGAGTGGTGGTTCAATATCTGGGAGTCAAGTAGCCGGGAGGAACGAAACAGTTACTGGCCCTTGTACTGGATTTGTTGATGAAACACCAGACCATACATTAGTGCTAACAAGTAAATTTGACTACCTGAAGTTGCAAGTACAAAGCCCTGAAGACACCACTATGATTATCAAGGGGCCCGGTGGTACTTGGTGCAATGACGATTTTGACGGCAAAAATGCCGGTATGATTGGTGAATGGCTGGCTGGAAGTTACCAAATTTGGGTTGGTTCCTACGAAAAAGGCAAGTATCTTCCTTACACTCTACAAATTACAGAAGTTAAGTAAGGCATTGCGCAATTCAATTTTGGATTTTAGATTTTAGATTTTAGATTGAAATTTAATCCAAAATCTAAAATTCTCACTCCCCCTGCTCCCTCATCTCCGCCATGTCCCCCACTCCCATTCGGCTACGCTCACGGCAAGCCTACTCCCCACTCCCCCAGAATGATGATTGAGAGAGGCTTGAACGACACGAGGAGCATTCTGGAGAAATTCTCCGTCTCTTTGCATTCCATTGCGCTCCCTTTTCTCGTGCGATATTGTATTAAAATTAAGTTAACTTTGATTAAGATTCTTGTTGGCATTGCCATAATGCGCCGATCGCTCTATGGGAGTGCATATAAGAGATCAAATTAAACAAAATGGATTTATAAACATCCGTTTAACAGCTGAAAGTGACAGAGTGATCAACATTCGGTTGCTAAGGCTGATGAGTTGTATAGGCATCTAGAGGCAAATTAAGATGAAATTCTCCTGGAAAGTCCTAGTACTCTGGACATTGCCGGCTTTGGTAATTGGCTTTTTCTTCTGGCAAGGAGCCTTTGCAGGCGCTCCTGTTGAGGCGAGTAAGAATACAGCCAATACCCGCATGACCTATGGTCGCTTTCTAGAATACTTGGACGGCGATCGCGTCAACAGCGTGGATCTGTACGAAGGCGGTAGGACAGCAATTATAGAAGCCCGCGATCCTGACATCGAAAATCGTGTCCAAAGGTGGCGGGTGGATTTGCCTATTAACGCTCCTGAGTTAATCACCAAGCTCAAAGAAAAAGCCATTAGTTTTGATGCTCACCCCATGCGGAATGATGGCGCAATTTGGGGATTGTTGGGCAATCTCATATTTCCAGTTTTATTGATTACTGGGCTGTTCTTTTTGTTCCGGCGTTCTAGCAACCTCCCCGGCGGGCCAGGTCAAGCGATGAACTTCGGCAAATCTAAAGCGCGTTTCCAAATGGAGGCAAAAACCGGGGTGAAATTTGACGACGTAGCCGGGATCGAAGAAGCTAAGGAAGAATTGCAAGAAGTCGTCACCTTCCTCAAACAGCCAGAAAGATTTACCGCAGTAGGCGCACGCATTCCCAAGGGAGTGCTGTTAGTTGGACCTCCTGGAACTGGTAAAACTTTACTAGCAAAAGCGATCGCTGGGGAAGCAGGTGTACCTTTCTTCAGTATTTCCGGTTCGGAATTCGTGGAAATGTTCGTTGGTGTGGGTGCATCCCGCGTCCGTGATTTGTTCAAGAAAGCTAAAGACAACGCCCCCTGTATCATCTTCATTGATGAAATCGACGCCGTAGGACGGCAACGGGGCGCTGGTATCGGTGGCGGTAATGATGAGAGAGAGCAAACCCTCAACCAATTGCTTACCGAAATGGACGGGTTTGAAGGTAATACAGGCATCATTATTATTGCTGCCACCAACCGTCCCGACGTACTAGACTCAGCCTTGTTGCGTCCCGGTCGCTTTGACCGCCAAGTAACAGTCGATCCACCCGATATCAAAGGGCGCTTGGAAATCTTGCAAGTCCATGCGCGGAATAAGAAACTAGACACTAGCGTATCTTTGGATGCGATCGCTCGCCGCACTCCTGGATTCACTGGTGCTGATCTAGCCAACTTACTCAACGAAGCGGCAATTCTCACTGCTAGAAGACGCAAAGAAGCGATCACCCTCCGCGAAATTGATGATGCGGTCGATCGGGTAGTTGCGGGGATGGAAGGTACTCCTTTGGTGGATAGCAAGAGCAAGCGCTTAATTGCCTACCACGAAATTGGACACGCCTTAGTTGGGACTTTGTTAAAAGACCATGACCCAGTGCAGAAAGTCACGCTAATCCCACGAGGACAAGCACAGGGTTTAACTTGGTTTACTCCCAACGAGGAACAGGGGTTAATTTCCCGTTCTCAACTAAAAGCCAGAATTACTGGTGCTTTAGGCGGTCGCGCTGCTGAAGAGGTGATTTTTGGGGCTGCGGAAGTCACAACTGGTGCAGGTGGAGACTTACAACAGTTATCGGGAATGGCACGGCAAATGGTGACGCGGTTCGGGATGTCAAATTTAGGCCCACTTTCGTTAGAAAGCCAACAGGGAGAAGTATTTTTGGGTCGTGACTGGACAACCCGATCTGAGTATTCCGAATCCATCGCCTCGCGCATCGATGCTCAAGTTCGGGAAATTGTTGAACAGTGCTACGACACTGCTAAGAAGCTGATCCGCGATCATCGCACTGTCACCGATCGCTTAGTCGATTTGCTCATCGAAAAAGAAACCATTGACGGCGAAGAATTCCGCCAGATTGTGGCTGAATACGCTGAAGTCCCTGAGAAGCAGGAGTACGTACCGCAACTGTAATAGTTGATTCTTTTCTTGGCTAATACTTGGAATTGAGCAAAGAAGCAAAAAATCGAATGAGGATGCTCTATGTGCCATCCTCATTTTTTTATGTAAAATTTTATAGTTTTAGGAAGACGCTTGCTGCTACGACTCGCTTGTATAGTGATTCCAAAGCTAGTTCTTTCCTTGCCATCGCCGTTGTTCACCAGAACAATATGATATTACCAGCCCTGTAGTAACTATTGTGGAAGCTAAAAATGAGAGTATTAAATCTGGTTTAGGACAATGTATTGCGACAATGATTGCATCTCAATTGTTTAACCAGCAACAAGGAAATATTATAAATGAAATTTATGGTGTAGTCACAACAGGAACAGATTGGAAATTTCTCAAACTTTGTGACAATACCATCTTTATCGATAAGAACGATTACTTTATTAAAGAAATAGATAAAATATTAGGAATTCTGACAACGACTCTGATGGTTTGTCCGCAATTTTAGCTTAGGGATGGTGTGTAGCCCTTTCAAGGTGGTGAAATTTGGAACGAAGATTGGTTATTTCGACCTTCAAAAATCCCCAAATCTGAGCGGAGGATTCAAGGTGGTAGCACTGGAACAACGTATCTTCGTTTGTCACCTTGAAAGGACTAGGGATGGTGTGTACCATCCCCATTTTTTATCTTTCCACTTCATCGATTGCTTTGGGAACTCCCGCAGTTAACACCTCATGTCCATCAGGTGTAACTAACACATCATCCTCAATCCGAATACCAATACCAATCCATCGAGGATCAGTCTCTGGTTGGTCTTCTGCTAGTTTGGTGTCAGGTACAATATATAGTCCTGGTTCCACTGTCAGAATTTGACCTGGTTGCAAAATTTGCGGTTTGTCTTCACCGTGCTGGTAAACACCCACATCATGGACATCCAAACCTAACCAATGGCTGGTGCGGTGCATATAATATGGTTTGTATTTTTCTTCTTCAATTAACTTATCAATTTCACCTTTAAGAATGCCAAGTTCAACTAAACCTTCGGTGAGGACGCGCACTGCTGTATCATGAATTAATTTGAAAGGATTACCTGGTTGAACTTGAGCGATCGCTTGTTTTTGTGCCTCCAAAACAATCTCATACAGCGTCTTTTGTTCTGGCGTAAATTTACCCCCAACAGGAAATGTCCGGGTAATATCGGAGTTGTAATAACCATAGGTACAACCGGCATCAATTAGCAGTAATTCTCCATCCTGCATTTGACGATTATTCTCAATGTAGTGGAGTACGCAAGCATTCACACCAGAAGCCACAATCGAAGGATAAGCCGGGCCTAAACCACCTCGCAGTCGAAAGATGCGTTCTATCTCCGCTTGTATTTCATACTCATAACGTCCGGGTGCGGCGATTTCTTGGGCGTAATTGTGTGCTTCACTGGCGATCGCAACTGCTTGACGCATCAATTCCAATTCAGCTTCACTTTTGATCAATCTCATGCTGTTGAGGACAGTCCCAGTATCTTCAATAGCGATCGGACCCGTACCACGTTTCGGATAAGTCCGTAGTAAACTTTGGTAATGTCCCAAGATTTGGTCATTAAAAGCGCGATCGGGTCCTAAGTGATAGTAAATGCGATCGGCTTTTTCCAAATACTGCGGTAACTTTTCATCTAACTCGCTAATCGGGTACGCTTCATCAGCACCATAAATTTCCTTGGCTGCATCTACCCCAGAAAGATAACCAGTCCATACTTCCTTTTCCCGATCCTTCGGTTGGACAAACAGCACAAACCGATGTTCTGAATGATGCGGCGCTAACACTGCAACTGCCTGTGGTTCGTTAAAACCAGTCAGGTAGAAGAAATCACTGTCTTGGCGATAAACCATCACTGCCATTGGCGCACTGCGAAAAATGGCTGTACCATCACCAATTTTTGCCATTAATTGCTCACGACGCTGCCGATATTCTGCTTGCATAGCTGATGTATGTATTAAAGTGTTGTCTTATTTTACACTTTTGACAACCAGAGGATGTACAGATCATGCCTCTTAATAGTTGCTAATCTAAGTTATTCTAACCAATATTTGTTTCAACTTAAGTTATAAATCTTTGGGGAATAATCAATAGTCTCAGATCCCCGACTTATTTAAGAAGTCGTGCATCTTGTTGTTGATCAATAATTTAGACTTACTATATAAACCACTATGTAATTACATCACAATTATTTCGCATAAAGATTTTTTATAGTTGTTATTTAATTACCTAAATGTGTATGGTTTAATTCAATATTTAAAATATCAAATAAAACAGATAAACCGCGTCTATCTTGAAATCTGTATTTCTTCGGTGATCAAAAGGATTTGCCCTCATCCCCCAACCCCTTCTCCCAGATATGGGAGAAGGGGAGCCAGAATTTCAAAGTCCCTCTTCCATATCTGGGAGAGGGATTTAGGGTGAGGGCAAAAACTATGCTTCTCAACTTAGATGAGGTTTAATCCCACTTGAAAAAAATCTTTGCAATAGATGAATCGACTGTAGACACGTATATGTGTACACCTCTACATCTGTAGAAGGTATTTCGTGAAATAATATAAGTTCGCCAATTTTTATTTATAAATCATCCAATACGGTTCGGTTAAGGTGCATAATCCTGAAAGCTCCTCCTTAAAAAGAGGGAAATAGAGTCATTCTGAGCAAGCCTTTTTAAGGGGGGTTGGGGGGATCAAGTCTGATCAGAACCGTATTGATAAATCATCAGATACAAAAAATGTTTTGCAATTGCTTGTATAGAACTTGAAACTTTGATAATAATCGTTTAAAGAAAACAAATATTTATCTTCAAAGAATGATATTCACAAAGAAAAAATAGTTATAAAGAAATATTGAAAGTCTAGTAAATGTTATTGGGTTACAGAAAGACATCTCAAAAAAAAGTTAAAAAAATATAACAACCAATCATAAAAATACACCATGCCTGGAATTACAAATTCCTCACTCTTATCTTTGAATACAACTCAATGGGCATCAGATTCTTTGAACAAATCAGAAATATTGACAAATTCTCTTAGTACTTTAGATACTAATTTGTGGCCTGGGAGTAGTAGTTCCTCACTATCACTACAAAGTGCACCTTTGGCCACGCCTGTCAAAAATTCATCAAATCCCAATCCTAATCCTTATATAACTAGTGCGGCGATTACTCCTGACTTTAACGGTGATGGCAAAACAGATAAAGTTTGGGTCGATTCTACAACCGGTGAGATTATCATTCGGTTAATGGATGGAGCAAAAGTTTTGGAACAGGGTTCTCTAGGTAAATTCGACCTAACTGCCTATGATTACAAAATTGCTGACTTCAATGGTGATGGCAAAACCGACTTCTTATTACGCAATAAGACAACCGGTGCAAATAGCATTGTGTTAATGGATGGCACAAAAGTTGCTAGTATGGCATCTTTAGCCAGCGTTGACCCAGCGTGGACTCCTGAGATTGGCGACTTCAATGGCGATCGCAAAACCGATATCTTCTGGCATAATGCCACAACTGGTGAGAACGCTATTTGGGAGATGGATGGCACCACAGTCCTGAATGCAACTGTTTTAGATAAAACAGACCCAGCGCTAACTCCTACCATTGTTGATTTTGACGGCAATGGTAAGAGCGACATTTTCTGGCGCAATCCGACAACCGGTGCTGACAGCGCCTGGTTTATGGATGGCACACAAAAGACTGAATTGGCGCTGCAATCACAGGATGCTGCCTGGACTCCTACCTTTGGTGATTTCAACGGCGACTATAAGACTGACATTCTGTGGAGAAACGCTCAAACAGGTGAGAACAAAGTTTGGACGATGAATGGTATCTTAGTCACAGAGGGTACTTTGGATACACTTGACTCATCCTGGACTTCTCAAATTGGTGATTTCAACGGTGATGGCAAGACCGACATCTTCTGGCACAATAGCAAAACCGGCGAGAACACCGCTTGGTTGATGGATGGTACAACAGTTGCGACTCAAGCTTTCTTACCGACTACTAACGCAGCTTTGACACCATCCCTTGGCGACTTCAACGGCGACGGTAAGACCGACATCTACTGGCGCGATCAGACAGGAGGTGCAGACACCATTTGGACTATAGATGGAACAACAGCCACTCCGAATCCGATCAGCGATGCCGATAAACTTACCCCAGAATGGTACACGTTCTAAAATCAGAATTCAGGAGTCAGGAGTCAGAAGTCATTATTCTCCCCTTGCTCCCTCATCCCGTACTTCTCAAAACTTGTAACTCAAAACCTGAATCACGCTATTTTCCGGTAAATCTTTAGGGCTAATGGAAATACTATCTCCGTTGCTACGCCGCACTGTCATACCTTTCATCAAAGTGAGAAAATTATCGAGTGGCGAAATATCGCACGTAGCAGCATCAGCGGCCTGTGTTCGGTAATGGGTCGGAATCACTAACTTGGGATTTAACACTTGAACAGCCTGCTTTGCTTCCTCAGCATTGTAGGCTTTTCCACTGCCTCCCACTGGAATGAATGCCACATCAGGACGCCCCATCAGGATTTTTTGCTCAATGGAAATGGGTGCAGCAGCTCCCCCTAAATGTAAAATATTAATTCCGCCTTGCTTCCAACTCCAAGCAGTATTTGAGCCAAACTGCCTACCACCTTTGCGATCGTGGTCTATGGCAATTCCTTGGAACTTAATGCCTTTGAACTCGTAAACTCCTGGTTCGTAGATCAGTTTTGCATTTCCCGGTAGTACGTCCACAGCCCCTTCATCCAGTAGTTGGCTGCTAATCAGCACCAAATCTGCTGCAACTTTTGGTGGACGATATCCAGCAGTACAACCGACCGCCCGAAATGGATTGACGAGAATTTTCGCACCGCCACCACTAAAAAGAAAGCAAGTATGACCCAACCACTGAACTGATAAACCGCCAGATTGTGCGTCAGCTTGAGATTCCGAACCCAAGGTAGTAACTAAAGCAGTTACCAACCCCGCCCCAGCATAGCCCATCAACTGTCGTCGTTTCATTAATTCTGCTCTTGACTATAACTGTTCCAGAAAATTTCGCAATAACTGTTTTCCTGAAGATGTCAGGATACTCTCTGGGTGAAACTGGACGCCCTGAATGTGAGGATAGTTCCGGTGTCGGACTCCCATAATGGTGTTATCTTCAACCCAAGCGGTGATTTCTAACACATCTGGGCAAGTCTCACGTTCGATCACCAAACTATGATATCTGGTGGCAGTTAGAGGATTTTCTAATCCCCGGAAAACCCCCACCCCACTGTGAGACACCTGAGAGGTTTTGCCATGCATCAACTCTGGAGCAGCAATTATTTTACCACCGAACACTTGACCGATGCTTTGATGTCCTAAACAGACACCCAAGATTGGCAACTCTTGTCCTAGCTGTTCAATCAATTCTAAACAAATGCCGGCATCTTCCGGGCGACCTGGCCCAGGAGAAATAACTACGGCTTCCGGCTTTAATGCCCGAATCTCATCTATGGATATCTTGTCGTTACGAAAAACTTTAATATCATCTGCTACTGGCAACTCTGATGCCAATTCTCCCAGATACTGCACTAAATTATATGTAAAACTGTCGTAATTGTCGATAACTATAATCAAAGCTCATCACTCCTGGTTTTTACCACTGATCAGTTGCAAAAAGCATAGACCAGTATCTCATGCTATTTGTTTGCTAGGGTAAAAATAACGCTAACGTGGATGCGTAAATATAAAGCGGCTACTCGACGATCAGTCACTTCCTAAAGATTACCAAGTAACCCTTTAGCCAGAATGCATGGCGCCGCAGCTACGCCCGCACTTCGGCAAGTGTTACCCTGAGCTTGTCGAAGGAGTCAGCGACCATCGTAGACATGGCATTATTTAAATTTTGAATTGCTGATCATGTGTTCTCCAAAGGGGATCGGACACAGTTTGATCCTCTTACCAAGTCACCAGGCGATGCCTGGGTTGGGCTAAGTCGGAGCAAATCACATCTACAAAGCCGATATAATTAACCTTACCAGAGGAGGAAGCAATAGTATACCAGCTACCAGCACCGCTACTAAAGCAGAGACAAGGACTGCACCAGCCGCACAATCTTTAGCAATTTTTGCCAAATCATGGTATGTCTGCTTAACGGTTAAGTCCACAACGGACTCGATCGCTGTATTTAGTAACTCTAATGCCAAAACTAAACCGCTAGTTATGCCAATTACCGCTATTTCTACCGCTTGCAGATGCAAAAAAACGCTTAAACCGATCGCTAAAGCGCAAACACTTATGTGGATGCGAAAATTACGTTGAGTTTGAAAACTATAGCTGATTCCAGCCCAGGCATATTTAAAACTAACAAATAAATTAGAGGCTACTTTCCAAGAAAATTCCCGTTCGTTAGACACGAGTGTTTGTAACGAGGTGGGCGTTGGTGATGGAGAAATTTTTTGGGACATAGACTTAAAAACACAAGAACAGAGTTGCTACAGTGGGAATATTCGCCAATCTTAATGGCGGAATTAACTTTCAGGCAATATTTAAGCAATTTTCCCCAGAAGTATTATAAAAGTATTGCTCAAAATTGGCACTAAGAGATACACATGCTGCTATTCCATCTCAATAGCAATACCTATTGCGTTCAGCAATCTCACTTGCTGTTCTAACATTCGCCCCAAACTTTCTTCATCAGGATGATCCCAGCCCAACAGGTGTAATAAACCGTGAGCAGCTAACCAGGCTAGCTCAGTTGGTAAGCTATGTTCTTGCTGTTGAGCTTGACGTTGTGCTGTATCTACAGAGACAATAATATCACCTAAATATAATGGTATAGAGGCAAGCATTTCTTCGCTTTGAGGAAAATCTACCTCCAAAGCAGCAAAGGCTAGAACGTCTGTGGGCTTATTTTGTTGACGATACTGGCCATTTAGTTCTTGAATTTGCGAGTCATCTGTCAAACGCAGCCCGATTTCATAACTTGGCGCTGGCGGAATATGAGGGTGAAGTATTTCTAACCAGTGATTAAACCAATTTTCCCAAGTTTCAGGAGTAATTCGGGGATGAGTGTCCCCAATTTTTACAAATGTCGTCGGGGACAACTCGTAAAAAGAATCCTCCACATATAGTTCAACTCTCAGGGGCACAGAGTCTCCTAGTCTGAGGTTTACCGTTTGTCGTTAGTGAGTTAGATAAGCAAGACCAACAAGGAGAGCTAAAAGCCCTACGCCAGTTAATGCAAAATGTTTCAGGGAAGTTCCACCCTTCCGCACCATGTTTCGCATGGCAAGTTTTACGTAGCTAGGTTGAGGTTCTGTTGAAGAAGTATTGCTCATAGTTATTTGTCCACAGACTCTTTTATAACTGTAACAGTTGGTCTGGGATAGAATTGCGATCGCCTGTATATTACTAAGGGATATTTTCAAAAGACACCAATGAGATCGGGTGCTATGCGATGTCTACGATGGTTACTGACTTGTGCCGAGCGCAGCCGAGGTAGCTTGCCGTACCACTTCGTGGAAGCTACGCGCAGCGCGATGCCCTGAGCTTGCCGTTCGCGCAGCGTCTCGTAGAGAAGGGTCTCGTAGAGAAGTACGCGCTACGCCTACGCGCTGATCTGAAAATACTAAAAAATAAATCATAAGTGCTAAGTAATATTAAAAATAATCACTTAGCAATTGTAAATAATCCCCAATTATGCTGGAGTGTTTTCTACTAGTTTATTTTCTTGGCGCAGATAAGCCTGGATGAATGTATCAAGTTCGCCATTCATTACATCGCCGATCCCTGTTGTTTCAGTATTTGTACGTAAATCTTTCACCATCTGATAAGGGTGAAACACATAGTTACGGATTTGGTTTCCCCAGGAGGCTTCCACCATATCGCCACGAATTTCAGCAATTTCTTGGGCACGTTGCTCCTTGGCTATGACCAAGAGCTTTGCTTTGAGACGATTTAGGGCTTTTTCTTTATTTTGCAGCTGCGATCGCTCTTCTGTACAGCGCACGGCAAGACCGGTGGGAAGGTGAACAACCCGAACCGCCGTTTCTACTTTGTTGACATTTTGCCCACCTTTACCACCAGAGCGAGTTGTGGTGATTTCCAAATCCTTATCTGGAATATCCAACTGCACAGAGTTATCTATCTGTGGCATCACTTCCACCCCGGCAAAACTGGTTTGTCGCTTGCCGTTGGCATTAAAAGGTGAAATCCGCACTAAGCGATGTGTACCCATCTCCGATCGCAAGTAACCATAAGCATAGCGACCAGTAATTTCTAAAGTTGCCGATTTAATTCCGGCTTCATCACCCTCCGACTCTTCAGCTAAAGTTACTTTATATCCGTGAGCTTCACTCCAACGGGTGTACATTCGCATCAGCATAAATGCCCAGTCTTGAGCATCTGTACCACCAGCACCAGCATTAATTGTCAGTACAGCACCTTCCGCATCATAGGGGCCAGAAAGTAACTGTTGTAACTCCCACTGATCCAGGTCACGATTAAGTTTAGTGATAGTAGATTCCGCTTCTTGGAGTAGTCCCTCATCGGTTTCTAACTCCAACAACTCAACAACAGCCTTAGTATCTTCTAGATTCGTATGCCAGCGATCGTATTGCTGGAGGTGGGCTTTCAGGTCGTTGAGTTCTTGTAGCGTTTGTTGGGCTTGGGTTTGGTTATCCCAAAATTCTGGTTGAGCGGATATTTTTTCGAGGTCTTGAATTTTGGCTGTCAGTGCAGGTACGTCAAAGATAGTCCTGGGTTTTACCCAGGCGGCTAGACAACGTTTCGATTTCGCGTTTGAGTTCTAAGACTTCCATAGTGCTTGCTGAATGAGAGATAGAGCGCTTTGGATTTGAATATTGCTCTTTATTAATTTTAGCTGTAGTTGGGCAAATTCTCTCCGCACTAATTATATAAACCACGTCTAAGTAGGTGGGTGGGAAAATTTATAAGTATGTCATTGCGAGTTAAACGGAGTGTAACGCAGGAATCACAAGGACTTTGACGGTTTTACATTTTGTTACATAGTTAGGTTAATTTGTGCCTACTTACTTATCTTGAAACCTGTAGTTCTTCTGTGATCAAAAGGATTTGCCCTCATCCCCCAACCCCTTCTCCCAAATCTGGGAGAAGGGGAGCCACAATTTCAAAGTTTCTCTCTCAGATATGGGAGAGGGATTTAGGGTGAGGGCGGAAACTACGGTTCTCAACTTAGATGAGGTTTAAGTTACAAAAATTACTTGAAATTATCAAGCCCTTCTTGGGTAACAGAAGTGGTTTGATTTTGCTGTTGCAAATAGGCTTTGATAAACAAAATATTCTACTATTAAAGCGATGAAAAAAACCGTGGCTGCTAAAAATTTAACCACGGTTTTTACTTTATGAAACTTTACTTTTGTTAGTACCTACAGACAATTAATTGCGGCCATTTAGGGAAATTAGCAACCGCAAGATAAAGACGAACAAGTTGATGTAAGTGAGGTACATCGACAAAGCAGCAGGCAGATATTGGTCATCGCTGTAAGTACGGGGCAAGATATAGAAATCGACAACAGAAACCCCAACAAATAGGAATACTCCTAAACCGGAGATGGCGATTTCTAACCAATTTGGCGTGTAAACACCAAACATGGCAAATCCGAATTGGGCTAGACACACAACCACCAAGGCAATAACGCCGAGATTAATGGTTTTCGTCAAAGCCATGCCGTCTTGTTCAGAAAGATTTGAACCAATTTGACGGGCGAAAATAAAGGTGACGCCACAACCAAGGGCAGCCAACCCAATGCCTTGAATGCCAACACCTTGGGATCTCAAAGCGACAAATATCAAACCACTGAGAGTATATCCAGACAAGAGGCTGTAGGTTGCCAACAGGGGTAGTGCAAGTCCCTTGTTACCTTTTTGGGCAACATTTTGGGCAACAAAGAACAAAATTAACTCCAAAATCACCGCACCAATGAAGGTGGGAAAGAATATTCCAGGGTTAGTACGGATAACTCCCAAACCGCCGTAGGTTCCTAATGCCGTTAGCACCAATCCACCACCGACGTAGGGGAGGGCGTTAGCAATCACATTTGGGCCAACGAGGGCGTGAGATTTAGCCTCACGGATAGCTTCACGAAAATTACTGGTATTGCTCATATTGAAAAACTGTTTTTTAGGAAAACGTTCTGCTTATTCCTATTTTTACCAAGATTTAGGGCAACAAACCAGGAAGGGGTGACGCAAGTTAGAAGACAACTAAACAAAAAAGATTATGCAATGTTGAAATTTTTATCTAAAAAACAAAAATAACCTGCAACAGAGAGGTTAGCAAAATCATGAGTAAAAATACTGAACTCTGGAGTGGGACCCCTGATAAGTTCAGTGAAACGACGATAGCTAATTCCGGCTTGACTAGGGAAAATAATGACAGCTTAAAAGAAAATATACGCAACTCCATTTTCTTAGGAATAGGAGTTACAACAAGGGAATGTATATGGCAACAAGTGAGTCCTCTTTACGAATTGATGGTATAGAATTATTACACTTGTACCACCAGAATCCTTCTATAAAACTTCGTAATGAACTTGTAGAGTTACATACTGGCTTAGTGCGAAAGATGGCTCATAAATTCAGCCATCAATGTAATGAACCTTATGAAGATTTAGCACAAATCGGTTATATTGGTTTGATTAGGGCAATTGAGCGCTTCGACCCTAGCCAAGGATTTGCCTTTAGTTCTTTTGCTGTACCATACATTCGCGGTGAGATGCTGCACTTTTTGCGCGATCGCAGTACTCTATTAAGAATTCCCCGTCGTTGGCAAGAACTGTATAATGAAGGGCAAAAGATTCGCAAGGACTTGGCAATGTCTTTAGGTCGCCTTCCCAAAGATGCTGAAATCGCCAAGGAACTTCAGGTATCTCTGCAAGAATGGCAAGAAACCAAGTTAGCTGCTCAAAACCGTATGCCTTTGAGTTTAGATGCGACCGCACTTAACTATGTTGATTCTCAAATCACCTTGGGTGAGGCACTTCCTTGTCCTCGTTCTCATGTTCTCCTCCAAGAAGAAGAAGAACGGCAACAACTCCAAGGTGCAATAAATATGTTAGAAGACAAACCCCGCATGGCAGTTGAAATGGTATTTTTGAAGGAACTTTCTCGCAAGGATGCGGCTAAAAATATTGGCACTAGTCCAATGACGGTAACGCGGTATCTGCAAAAGGGAATTCAAGATTTGATATACTATTTACAACCACAGGTAATGCCCACTGGCTCTTGATGTCATTAGTCAATGGTCAGTGGTTAGTAGAAAAGCAACTGACAAATGACTAATGACTAAATTATCGAGATTTTAAATCAGCGATCGCACCTTTGGTCATAGCAGCAATAGCTTGGTCTGTCGCTTTCGGCAAATGATAATATTTACCGCCTGCTGTTTGCGATAATTCCTTAGCAAAGCCCGTAGACACAAATTTACTTTCGGTATCAATTACTAATAGTTGCATCCCTAAAGCCCGGATTCTGGCAGCAATTTCTAATAATTCCCCTTTGATATCTGGTTTTTCTCCTGGTTCTAGTTCTTCACCCAAAGAACGCGCTAAGGGAATATTACCCCGGCCATCGGTGATTGCTACAAGGACAACTTGCCCAATATCTCCGCTCATCTGGGCATTTAAGCCGACGCGCACAGCTTGGGTTAAACCATGCGCTAAGGGCGAACCCCCACCACAGGGCAATCTTTCCAAGCGGTTACGCGCTAAGGCAATAGAACGTGTTGGAGGCAATAATACCTCAGCTCGTTCTCCCCGGAAGGGAATCAATGCTATTTGGTCGCGGTTTTGATAAGCTTCTGTCAACAGTTGCATCACCGCACCTTTTGCCGATTGCATTCGATTCAGGGCCATTGAGCCAGAAGCATCTACGACAAATACTACCAACGCCCCTGCTTTGCGTACCAGGCGTTTCGAGCGAATATCAGCCTGTTCAACAATAACTTTTCTATCTGGGTGTTTTTCTCTCCGGGCTTTTTGATAAGGAGCCGCAGCTCTCAAGGTAGCATCTACTGCAATGCGTCGCGCTTTCCCCTTGGGCAACATTGGCTTAATATAGCGTCCCCTGTCATCGGAAAAGATGACACTGCGACTACCAGATTTACCTTGCCGCTTCGCCATTTGAGTAAAGTAAAGCACGTTATCATCAAGAATTACCCCTTCTGGATCAAAAATGAATTCTTCCGGGATGCTAGGGGGTTCTTGCTCTTGATTTTCTTCCTGTTCTTCTTGTTCTTCCTGTTCTTCCTCTTCTGATTCGTCTTGGGATTCTTCTTGATTCTGTGGTGGGGGTGGAGGTGGTGGCGGTGATTGTTCTGGTGGTGGTGTCTGCACAACTGTGGCGCGTGGTACAATTACCAGTTCCACAGCACGGCGCAAATCTTCAGCATTGACTGTTGTTCGTCCCTCCAAAGCCGCCGCGGCCTTGGCAACCCGCGTGGCGAATAACTCGGCGCGATGTCCCTGAACTCCGCCGCGAATGGCCTCATCTACCAAGTAGGCAATTTGTTCATGGGTGATGATTACTTCTTTCAACCATTCCCGCGCCAAGATGATTTGGGTTTTGAGGGCGTCTAAGTCTTCATTGTACTGTTGAAGGAAATCTTGGGGAGATTGAGAATAGGCGATCGCAACTTCTACTGCTTCTACTCTTTGATCTAAGCCGAGTACACCGTCAGCAGAGAGTGCGATCGCAATTCTATCTAACAAATGCTCCCGTAATCCGCCTTCTTCTGGGTTGTAGGTGGCAATAAACAAAGATTTGCAAGGATGCTGAAAACTAATCCCTTCCCGTTCAATTTGGTTGCGTCCGTCAGATAATACTGTTAGAAGCTGATTTGATATTTGGTCATCTAATAAATTAATTTCATCTACGTACAGCACACCCCGGTTTGCTGTAGCGAGTAAACCGGGCTGAAAAATGGTATCACCTTCTTTTACCGACTTTTCCACATCCACAGAACCGAGGAGTCTATCTTCGGTGATACCTAGAGGAATTTGTAAAAAAGGCGCTCTGATGATTTCGACGGGAACATCTTGAATATCCTTGTCTGCGTACTCCGCCAAAAGTTGATCATCCCATTCTTCGGGGCGGTTGGGGTCACAATTGCTGATTGAGCCTTTGACAACTTCAATGGGCGGTAGTAGAGCGTGGATAGCACGAGCCATCACAGATTTTGCCGTACCGCGACGACCTGCGATCGCCACTCCCCCCAAACCAGGATCAACTGCGGCTAACAGCAAGGCTAATTTAATTGCTTCTTGACCGACTACGGCTGTCAAGGGAAAGGCAGTGATCGTGGAGTTGATAGTAGGCGCAGGCATTGTTTGCTTTCATAGCGAGTCTCGGTCTTTAGCATACCAATTTCTGACACATTTTAGAATATAGGGGCGGTTACGCGATCGCATTTCCTTGTTTCATGACTTAACGGGAAAAGTCAGATACAAAATCAAAGTTTTTAACCCACGGAGGCGGTCACTGAGCTTGCGTTGCCCTGAGCTTTGTCGAAGGGTCGAAGTGTAGGTTTTGTCTGTGTAGCCGCGAATTCTATTCGCCCAATACTTTACAAACAACCTCTAAGACAAAGGAGTAATTTTTATGGCTTATAGTGATTTCAAACTTATTGAAGTTATTGATTCTTTTGGTTTAGTTATTCACGAGTCATCTGGACTATTTGCAAATGTACAGGAGCAAGAATGTAGTGATTTATTATCTACTATTCTTCAGAAAAATGTTGATTTAGCAGTAGCGATAAGTACAGAAAAAGCTCGAAGTGAAATGATAATTAGTCCAATTTTGTTAGAAATTAGACGCAAATTTAATTATGAAATCAGCTTTTTTTCTGGAGTTGATTTTACTGTTGATAGCCAACGAGGGTTAAATGGCTTTTGTGATTTTATTTTGAGTCTTTCTTCAGAGCAGTTGCTTGTACGTAGTCCGGTGATTGTCTTAGTAGAAAGTAACAATGAGAATTTGAGGTCTGGTTTAGCGCAATGTATTGCCGAAATGGTAGCTGCTCAGTTATTTAACGAGAGAAGTGGAAATCAAATCAAAGCTATATATGGTGCTGTTACTATCGGTACTATTTGGCAATTTCTCAAACTTGAAGGCAATGTAGTTTCGATTGATTTGAGTGAGTATTATATTAAGGATATTAAGAAAATTTTAGGTATTTTGTATAGTGCGATCGCGCAAAGTAAAC
>NZ_JBTYKD010000085.1:0-4066 GCF_054880495.1 Nostoc sp. | reverse complement strand
TTCTGGGAATGAAAGCGAGAGTTGTTCGGCTTGAGGTACCGCCGCTTGCTGCAAAACTTGAACTTCGATATTCACGCTCACCAAATAACTGCCTGTATCAGCACCAACCGCTTCAGCAATTAGTTTGGCAATATCTGGGCGTTTGGCAGTCAGGGGATCACGTAAAATACATCGATCCCATTCATGCTTGGCAGTCGGATTGAGGTTGAGAATATAATGCTTCATCATCGAACTAACCCTTGAATCCATCTTCCAGAAGGTTTTCACAAAGCCGTTAGGCATTTGGCTAGGCTTTGTGGACGCTATCTATATTATAGTATATTTGTACTAAGATGGGCGATGTCTGAGTGAGAAAGTAGCGAAGATAGACCATTAGAGGGTTTAATACCCCCATCTGGGAACTGAATCACCATCTAATTTGTCCCCTTCTCCCCTTGTCTCTTCCTTCAACTTTTCCTTTATTTCTAATTTGGTAGCAAGGCTGAATCTCCAATCCCTAATCCCAGAAAATCTGCCCATAGGTTATTTCTAATACAAAGCTATTGCAACTAAGCTTACAAAGCAACACCTAATTTTTAGATAAATCGCTATATGGCAGATATCTATATTATTGAGCTATTTGTGATTGGTCTACTTTTGCTGATGGTAACATTAGGGTCTGGTTGGATTGCTCGCTTACCTCTTTCTTTTGCGATTATCTACCTACTAGTTGGTATTTTTCTAGGCCCTTACGGCTTCGGGCTGATTCAATTACGTCGGGATGGAGTTTTCAACGCTGAACTGCTAAAGAGAATAACAGAACTTGTAGTACTTATTTCTGTGTTTGGCTGCGGCTTAAAAATTGTTCGTCCTCTCAAATTGCGGGTTTGGGATATTACGACGCGATTAATTATATTTCTGATGCCAATTTCAATTTTTGCTCTGGCTGCTGTAGGTAAATTATTTTTAGGGATGAATTGGGGAGAAGCGATTTTATTAGGAGCAATTCTCGCACCTACTGATCCAGTATTAGCATCGGAAGTACAACTGACCGATATAAACGACCAAGATGAGTTGAGATTTGGTTTAACTTCCGAAGGTGGATTAAATGATGCTTTGGCTTTTCCCTTCGTTTATTTTGGCATTTATGCTTTAAAAGATGACAACTGGGGGAACTGGTTTAAACAGTGGATTATGGTTGATTTAATTTGGGCGATCGCAGTTGGCATCGTCATGGGAATTGTTGTTGCCAAATGTATAGTTTGGATTGATAAAAAAATTCAAAATAACCGTCCTGCTAATGAGTTAATGGAAGACTTTATTGCTATCAGCACAATTCTGCTAACTTATTCCTTAATAGAAATGGTGAATGGCTATGGATTTCTGGCAGTATTTGTGGCTGGGTTAGTTGTCCAACGCAGTTACAGAAATTCGGAAAAACCGCTAGCACAATTAGAATTTGTTGAGCAAGTTGAAAAGCTGCTGGAAGTTGGGACAATTTTAATATTGGGTTCAATATTATTATTCAAGCCAATGCTCAATTATGCAATGCAATCTTTGTTAGTGATAACTTTGTTATTCTTGATTATCAGACCTGTAGGAGTTTGGATTAGCACAATAGGTAAACGTCCTCTAGACTCACGCCGCCCAACCTTCCACCCAGGAACTCGGTGGTTATTTGGATGGTTCGGTATTCGCGGTGTAGGATCTTTATATTATCTTGCCTATGCGTTTGGTCATGGTTTAAAAGGTGAAGTAGGCGAACAAATTGCTTGGATAACTTACACTACTATTGTAGTTTCGGTGATTGTGCATGGAATTAGTGCAACTCCATTAATGAAGTGGTATGAGCGCGATCTTGCTAATCAGAGAAACGCTACTCCATAAATGTCAGGTGTGTTATGTCAAAGGCTAATTAATGCACCTTGAATTGTTAATACTGCCGTACTTGCGGCGATAACACACTCGATAATTTAATAGCAAGCAAAACCTCTCCTGAAAGAAGAGGTAGGGAAGAAGTTGGGGGTTAGGTTTATATTTCCTATTTACCTGTCACCTTTTCAAGAACTTCTTTCGCTTTTTCACCAAAACTTTCTGGGGGATTTTGTTCTTTCTCTGCTTTCAAATTCCTTTCGTAAGTCTTCTCTATAGTATTAAGGTTTGTTGAATCTTTTATTGCTTGCTCATAAGCTTCTTCTCGGTTTTCTTCTTGAATGCCAACACCTGGGTCATATTCATTAGCACGATTAATTTTTTCTTCAGAATTTGGTTTATACTCTGGAGGTATTAGTTTTAATTCTTCAAGAGTAGTTGCATAACTACCTTGCTGAACGAAAATGAAGGAACCTGATAAGCTGATGAAAATCATTAAGCTAACAACAAAAAAGCTTGAACCTAACACTTGCTTTAAAGTTAATAGAATTTTTTGCATGAAAGAAACCTCCTGTTTTGATCTTATGAGCCTTGGTCATGTATAAATAGATTTGATATTCTAGACTCACAGGCATCGTAAATGTTTAGGTACAGTTTTTACTTCTACCGCAGGGTATATTAATTTGTAACTATAGTTCAGTTAATGCTATCTCAAGCTTTTACGACTTAGCACTACGTATATTTTTGTAATAGTCAAATTGTCGTGCTTACTGATATCCCGCCCAGAACTCAACGCGAACCTTCAACCCAACCTACGATTATGCTTAACCCAAGCGTTAGGTGTCAACTTAACGTAGAAATTAGGTAAGAAAAGCGTTATGGGGTTGCTCTCATCCCCTAACCCCGAATCCCAACATGAGAGAAGGGGAACTAGAGAATTTACTCCCCTCTCCCATTTTTGGGAGAGGGGCTGGGGGTGAGGGCAAAACTCATCCAGTTAGAAGATTAACCTTAGCGTATTCAGCTATAACCAACAGTGATTAATTTTAATTCCTCGACTTTCCATTACCTCTTCAAATAAATTTGTTGGCAGTGCTTCTTCTACAGGAAAAACACCTGGTTTTTTGAGTTTACCTTCTAGCAATAACTGGGCAATACTACCTGTGCCGCAACCAGAAGCCACTGCTGTATTTTCATGCACTACAGTTGAGCAATAAACGGCTGTTTCACCATTTTTTTGCCCTGTAACTTCGGAACGAACTGCTACCCCAATTCCACTAAAATTATTAGTAACATCTGTCATCGAATGGCTGACATGAGACAGAAATTCAATCATGTAACGACGCTGCATTAACCACTTGGGAAAAATGTGTGCCGCAATCCAAGTTAGGTGATTGTAAAAATCGGGAACAGAGCCAAACTTAGTAATTACAGTTTTAACTGATGGGAAGGCGTTGGGTAGTGTAAAGGTTTCTGGCATATCAAACCAGTAAACTCCACTGCGTCCGTATGGAGCTGGAAACTCAACTACTTCTCTTTCACTATAAGGCTTGATTAACTCCCATTTGCCATCTATCCAAGTCTCAAAAGGATATTGTAACCCCAAAAAAGTTGTCCGCATCACTGTAATGCCAGCACCACCAGAACCCGAAACTAAATAACTTAAATGGATCTTTTCTGCTTGATCAAATTCTTCAACACCTTGACGTACCATGCTGTTAGAAATACCAGGAAAAATACCAGTATTAATAATTGCTGTCACACCAGCAGCAGCAGCTTGTTCATGGAAATTCAGAGCTTTGCTGGTATAGGAACGATGGTCGCTGACATCTAGATAATTAACGCCTTGAGAAATACAGGTTTCGAGAACATTAGTATCTCGATAGTGAAATGGGCCAGCACAATGGATGACTAAATTAGAGTTTGCGATCGCATCTCGGAGTTTGTCAACTTCTGCCAAGTCCAATACCAAAAACTGCACTTGTCCTCCCGAAGACAAGCTAACAGCCCTCCCAAACTCCGCAGAACGTCCAGTAACCGTAATTTGTGCGTCCGTATGGGTAGCTAGATCGTGAGCAACAGTGCTACCAATCCGCCCCCGTCCACCAAGAATTAAAACGCTGTCTGTCATTACTCCAGATTAGCAACACTAACCTTATTTCATCAATTTTTTGTGTTGTTTGCCATCAGTTATAAGTATGATTTATAGCATTTA
>NZ_JBTYKD010000084.1:0-7831 GCF_054880495.1 Nostoc sp. | reverse complement strand
ATGTTGCACCAATGGAAGCGCAAATCACAACACAGATTGAAAGCTATCATCAAAAACTCCAGCAGTACGAACAGGCGTTTGTGAAGGCGACGCAGCGCCAGCATTATCCAGATGAGGTGACGCAAAAACAGTTGCAGCAAACGTGGCAGACGTTGGGGTTGAGTGAAGGGGATGTGGGTGCGATCGAGAGGCGGATGAATGCGGATATTGAAACGCATCAAGCAAACTTGCGGCTATATGAGCAGGTATTTACAGAAGTTGTTCAGCAAGAATATCCGCTCAGTGCTTTCAAACGCTCTCAACTCACGCAACGTCATCAAGCGTTGAATCTGACTGCTGAGGATGTGACTGCAATTGAAAATCCAATTATTGCTGCGATCGAGGAACATCGGCAAAAGCTTCAGCAGTATGAGCAGGTGTTTAGAGAGTCGATGCAGTTTGAATATCCTCTCAGTGATGTTACTCGTGAAGAACTTCAACGTTTTCAACGAATTTTAGAATTAAATGATGCGGAAATAGTTGCACTGGAAGCAATTATTATTCAATCATCTTCAGAAGCAGAATACCGGAAACAACAAGAGAGAATCAAACAGCAGCAGGAGGCAGAGAAACAACGGCAGCGAGAGGAAGTAGAATATCGCCAAAAATTACAGCAGTATGAGCAGGAATTAATTAAAACAATTAAAGCCCAAAATTTCCTTTATAGTGATGATGTTCGGCAGAGGTTAAGGCAACTTCAAGGGACTCTAGGACTTAAACAAACGGATATCACTGCAATTGAAACCAGAGTTGTAGCAAGCCAAGAATTGATTAAACCTCCGATTCAGCAGCCAATTTCTGCTCAACCCACTCAACCGGCTCAAAAGCGAATAACCCGACAAAAGTTTTTGAAGTGGGCTGGCTTGGGAGGTGTAGGTTTGGTGACAGCAGTAGTAGGTCGTGAAATTTTTAAGGGTCAATTACCGACACTTGATTCTTTTAAGTTTGAAACGGTAACGGTGGATCAAAAGGGACAGAGAATTAAACAAGATCCTAACAACCAAGCTAAGTTCTTTAAGGAGGACTTAGGCAATGGCACAACTTTAGATATGGTTGAGATTCTTGGAGGCTCTTTTAATATGGGTTCGCCACCCGGTGAAAATGGTCGAACCAAAGATGAAGATCCACAGCACGTTGTGAATGTCCCTGCTTTTTTTATCGGCAAGTTTGAAGTGACTCAGGAACAGTACCAGCAAATAATGGGTAGCAATCCGTCCTACTTCAAGGGAGCAAAACGTCCTGTAGAGAAAGTGTCCTGGAATGATGCAGTAGACTTTTGCAAAAAGCTGAGTCAAAAGGCTGGGCGTAAATATCGCCTAGCTACTGAAGCAGAGTGGGAATACGCCTGTCGTGCAGGAACAACGACACCATTTCACTTCGGCGAGACGATTACAACTGAGTTAGCCAACTACAATGGAGATTCCATTTATGCTTCTGCACCAAAAGGAAAAAATCGTCAAGAAACAACAGAAGTAGGAAGTTTTCCACCCAACGCCTTTGGATTATACGACATGCACGGGAATGTCTGGGAGTGGTGTCAAGATACTAGGCATGACAGCTATAAAGGAGCGCCTAGTGATGGAAGTGCATGGATAGATAATGATAATCAAGATCAAGTGCTGCGGGGCGGTTCCTGGTTCGAGAGTCCTAAGAGCTGCCGTTCCGCGTCCCGCGACAGCTACAGCTCGCGCGGCTACCTCTACGACGGTTTTGGTTTTCGTGTTATCTGCGCTGCCGGGAGGACTCTTCAGTAGCCCTTGACAATTTACCTCTTTTGCCCTATATCCTTGTTTCCTTTACCCTTTTTGAGTGTAGCGAAGCGCAACGAGCTAATTTATTTTTCAAAAAACAGAGTAGATCAAATTAGGATTAGGTTTAAGCAAAGACTCCAAGTAGAGATAATTATGAACCAAGAGCTTACCCAAGCGATCGCCTTAGAAGTTCAGCTATTCCACAGCATCGAACAGAAAGAAAATTTTCTCTTTTTACTTGGTGCTTTACTTGCTAAAGTAATCAGCCTTCAAAAAGCCGCAGAAGTTATGCAACTGGAGCCAGCAGAATTCCTCAAAATTCTAGACCTTATGGGAATTGAATTTTCTTACATTTCTGAAGAAGATGTTGCGTTGGAAAAAAGCTGGTAAATGAATGCAAATTGTTCTCAATTCATCACCACTGATTTTTCTTGCTAAACTAAGCTACCTGAATCAATTCATTGAATATCCTGACGATTTCTACATTCCTGAATCTGTTGCTGAGGAAATTAGTGCTAAGTCAGATCCAGCTAGCCAAACCATTCAAACGCTAATCAACACTGGTAAACTTCAAGTTCGCACATCCAGCCTTATAAGCCACCTGAATAGCTTAAATCAACGATTGGGTAAAGGAGAATCCGAAGCGATCGCTTTAGGGATTGAGTTGAATGCAGATTATATTTTGTTAGATGACTCGACAGCTAGAAGAGAAGCTAAAAGACTTGGTTTGAGTATCAAAGGAACGTTAGCCGTTATCAAAAAGATAAACAAAGACGGTAAAATTAATATTGAGAGTCTGGATAGTCTTTACCAAAAGATTATTGAAATTGAGTTTAGGGTTAAGCGGTCTTTATTTGATCAAATCTTTTCTGAAGATTGAGTGTGTCAACTAGCTCATCTATGAACCAAGAGCTTACCCAAGCGATGCCTCAGAAGTTCAGCTATTCCACAGCATCGATTTACTGACTATCGATGAGCTTCCATATATGCTCGCAGTAAAGTATTGATTTGGGTTTGATAACCCCGTCCTTGCGACTTAAACCACTCTAATACATCGCTGTCAATGCGTAACGTCACCTGTGCTTTATTTTTTGCCCCAGGTAAACTCCGTTTAACTGTAGCCTTGGCAAACAATTCTGGTGTAATTTCCGGGCAATCTGATAAATCAATGTCTTCATCGCTCATAGCATGAAGCCGTTGCCAATCAGTCTGAGAGTTGCTCGAAATAGATTCGTTGCTCATATTTGGTTGCCTTTCTTGCAGAAATAATGCGGGTTAAATCATCACGATCTGTATGGACAACAGCAACGACTCGCCCTTGCAACAAGCCAAAGGTGACGAAACGCTGCTCTGTGTAGCTGTAGCGGATCGTCTTCAACCGTCACCGTGTCTCCATCAAATACTGCTAAGATATCGATAAAATCGATTCCGTGCTTGCGAAGATTAGTAAGACGTTTTGCTTCATCCCATTCAAACTCCATCACCGAAACACAGCTACGTTTACCTGATTGTAACGACAAATTGTGATAGGAGATTAATCAATCGCTGTCAAGGTTTAACACTTAACGGTAAACTACGCAAGAACCAGGAAAATATACGCTTGCTCAAGTACGCGCAAAACTGAGTTTAAGTAAAGACTCAAAGTAGAGATAATTATGAACCAAGAGCTAACGCAAGCGATCGCCTGTGGGAAAGTGCGTAGTTTACCGCATTAGGCATCATACTCATGTAAAATATCGGCATACAAGAGATTTATCTTGAGCGAGCGCAACTGCTGGGCTTTGAGATTAAGCTAGTATATTAGTACGAATTATTTTTACTACTAATTGGTAGGAAGATGAATGTAGAAAAACTCTCTATTTCCTTGCCACATTCCTTAGTGGAGTTTGTCGAAAATTACAAGCGGAATAAAGGATGTAAATCTCGTTCTCAAGTAATTGAAGAGGCATTAGAATTACTGCGAAACCGAGAATTAGAGGCAGCTTACCGAGAAGCGTCTGCTGAAGTTGATAACGATTGGGATGTGACAGTGGCAGATGGTTTAACAGATGAGACGTGGTGATATTTATTACGCAAATCTTAGCCCGGTGATGGGTTGAGAAATGGGTAAACGTCCTCCAGTAGTAATTGTTAGTAATGACATAAATAATATTGCTGCTACTACTGTAACAATTTTACCGATTACCTCTAGTGTGAGCCGTGTTTATCCTTTTGAAGTTTTGCTTAATCCAGAGGTTAGTGGTTTAACAAAGCCTTCTAAAGTACAGGCGCAGCAAGTGGGAACAATTTCTAAGCAACGAATTACTAGTGAAGTATTAGGTAGTTTAAACGAAGAGACGATGGTACTAATTGATCCGGCGTTGAAATTGCATTTGGGATTGGTTTGAGTTTGTAGAAAAATAGCGATGCTTACGACGATAAACTACGCAGGAACTGGGAAAATATACGCTTGCTCAAGTACGCGCAAAACTTAGTTTAAGTAAAGACTCTAACTAGAGATAATTATGAACCAAGAGCTTACCCAAGCTAAGGGTAGAATCAGGGCTGAGGGTCATAATAGCTAAAAGGAAAAATTATCGATGCGAAAAATATATAGTAAGTCGTGGTTGGATAATGATACAGTAGCTGCCTGGATTTTTCTTGCACCAGCACTAATTTTGCTGGGCGTTTTTATCATTTGGCCGATCGCCTATTTGTTTTACCTCAGCTTCACTGCTGGTAGTTTCACATTAAAAGGTACTTATTGGATAGGCTTAAAAAACTATTGGCGCTTGCTACTCAACCCCGACTTCTGGCAAGTTCTGGGTAACACCTTTTATTTTACTGTTGCCACGATAATTCCCAGTTTAGTTATCTCTTTGGGATTGGCAGTGCTATTAAACCGCTCGATTCCCTTACGGGGCATCCTGCGAAGTGCCTATTTTCTCCCTTCAATTATCTCACTTGTGGCAGCCGGTTTGGGATTTCGCTGGTTATTTCAAACATCAGGGCCAGTTAACGGACTTTTAGATTTTTTTGGCATTGCAACCATACCCTGGCTAGGAGACACATTTTGGGCAATGCCAATACTTATTTTAATGAGTATTTGGAAACAATTAGGTTTCAATATGGTGGTTTTTTTAGCAGGGTTGCAAGCAATTCCTCCCAGTCGTTATGAAGCAGCCGATTTAGATGGAGCAAATGCTTGGCAACAATTTTGGTATATTACTCTGCCGGGATTGCGCCCAACTATGATATTTGCAATCATCACTACCGCGATTTTTACATTACGGAGTTTTGAGCAAGTTTATGTGATGACTGGCGGTGGCCCATTGAATTCGACTAACTTGCTAGTTTACTACATTTATCAAGAGGCTTTTGGTCAATTTGATTTTGGTTATGCAGCAGCAGCCGCAACGGTATTACTAGCTGTGACGCTAGTATTAGTGTATTTGCAATTGCAAACTTGGGGAGAAGAGTAGGGAGTTTTCAAGTTTCTACTTCTTATATAGGCTGCGATATTCCCAAGGATTCACAAATTTAGTATCACTCCAAACACCAAGCCGTTGTTGCTTGGCCTCAACTTCGGCTTGTTGAACTAAGTTTTTACTAGGACACTTGTTTAAATAGGGACGATAGACTTTTGCTAAACCTTCTTGCAACAATACCTGTTGGACAAAAGTGCCATTTTTTAAACGGACTTCGGCAATTTTGCGTCCATAGCGATCGCTATCAGTGATATTCAAAGTCACGCGATCGCCTCCTTGTTGCACTAGTTCTTGCACCCGTTGTTGGGCTTTGACACCCCAAGTAAATTGATTGCGATCGCTATCGCTTTTACTCTGCTTTTCTTTCTTAGTGTGAGCTATTTCTGGTGCATCTATACAAGCAAAGCGCACACTAAAATTTTTGCCATCAGCATCTTTGACTACTAAAGTATCGCCATCACTCACTCGCTCAACCGCGTCTCCAGAAGTAGCGACAAAGGGTAGACGCGAAGCGGCTTGTCGCAAGACATCGCAGCCGATCAACCCCAAAATTATGATAGTTGCACAAAGCCAAAATCGCACTGGTTTAGTTAATTTCTGCATCCAAACTTACCTGCATTACCTCTGTGGGATGATACTAGCAAAATGCCAAGATGTTTTTGTTAACCCTTTACATACTGCCACAGGCAATTCCAAATTTCAAATAGTAAGACCCTTTGGTAGCAACCGAAGATAAAAAGCAGATTAGTATAAGAATTGTAACCTTCTAATTGTCGGCGGGAATTTCTGATGAACTTCTTGACTCACGTTCTGCATCTAGCTGGTTCAGGTGTCTTTGCCTATTACTCTGCTGCTCAAATTCGTGATTATAAAACCCGCCCTAACATCCTTGCGGGGTTTCAGTTGGCCGAATCTGGCTCTGTGCCGTTTTTATCTGCACTTGGCGCTCGCGCAGCTGCCGAAGGCGATACATGGCTAGCCGAAAAACTAGCAAAACATGCATCAGATGAAACTAGGCATGGTCAAATTTTTGCCCACGCCTTACAACAGGTGAATAAACAAGTTATAGATTTCAAGCGTCAACCCCAAACTACATCCACAAACAAAGCACAACAGCGTAGTCCCTTTTTTGCAGCATTCTTTGAGGGCTACACTCAAGAACAGCTTAAACCTGCTGTGATTGATTGGGATGTGTTTATGGCTAGCACATACATTTTGGAGTTAGATGCTAGCAAAGACTTTGCGCGAATGGCGAAAGTATTACCGGATCACGATCCAACCGCTCGTAACTTGAAGTTAGGAATGCTAAGTATTGCCGAAGATGAAACTGGACATGCTGCTTATCTCTACGAAGCAATGATGCGACGGATGTCTGCAACTAAAGTGCAAAAACTTGTAGATATGTGGCGAACTCGCAAGGTGAACGCTTTGTTGGCAATGATTGGCGGTATCCTCCAGCGAAATGGTGAAACGCGATCCCTAGTCCAGGATAGTGCGCCGTCGGAAACCGCTTCTGAGTTGATCGCTACGTAATTAGAGATATCTTGAGTATCTAATGATCAACTCCCCCTGGCTAACGAAAGTTTGAGCCAGGGGTTTCTATATGATCTATGAGGCGTTGCATATTTGCGGGATGATTTTGCTAGTTTTGTGGGATGGGCATAGGACTTACACAAAAAACCTCTCAAACTCTTATTCCCACCGTTCGCGCAGCGTCTCCCCTTAGGAGAAGTTCAGATGCCTGCGGCGGGCTGCGCCAACGGCGGAAGCCGCCGCTCCGACTTCTCTCCGTGTCGCGCCAGTTGCTACAACTCTTGGAACCCCCCTTCGGGTGACGCTCTCTACGAGACGCTGCGCGAACGCGGACTCCTTAAGGGCACTGGCTTCTCTGCGTCCTCTGTGGTAGCCTGCGGCAAGCCGCTTCTCTACGAGACGCTCCGCGAACGCGTCTACGATTTTCCGTTGCTTGTGCGTAAGTCATGGTAATTACAGCTATTTTCAGGTATAGCGGCTGCCATAATGGTTAGGACAAGTCTGCTATGAATAGCTGTGACAGCCGCTCTCTTAGGGTTTGCGAATGTCCTAAGCTGTCTGTCTACTGCTATAAATAGACCACGCGGTAGGGGCACAGCAATACTCATTGGTGTCAACTTCAGAAAAAATCTGCTTTGAAAAGGCGTTTTACCCTCATCCCCTAACCCCTTCTCCCAACTTGGGATTCGGGGAACTAGAGAATTTGCTCCCCTCTCCCAAGATTGGGAGAGGGGCTGTTCTTGTGAGGGTCAAACCTCGAAAGCTTGCCTTGCCTAACTTCTACGTTAAGTTGACACCAATGAGCTTTTTCTGTGCCCCTACGACAGATGTGGTTCAAATACATGAAAACTGCTGTAAGAAAAATCAGCAAACATTAGTTATAAAAGACTAAAACAAGCAATAATCAGAGAACTAGCAGTACTACCCAGCAAATCTGAGTCAGGTCTACTTGCTAAAAATTAACTATGAAAGATGAAGCAGAAAACCATCTCAGGCTGACTTGTGAAGTAGAAACTACCATAAAGGTGATTGGCGGACGCT